>NZ_NOLK01000083.1:0-34532 GCF_002245985.1 Nostoc sp. 'Peltigera membranacea cyanobiont' 232 | reverse complement strand
TTGTACTTCACAATCTAGGTTTATTCTTCATATCGACTTACTTAAAGCTTCTGAGTATTTTTATTTACTCGTATCAGAGGGGAATTATGTAAGATTATGTACCACATTATGAAGTGCGGAATGTGGGCTACTAACTGCCCTTGCTCGCAGATTGGAGAATTGCCTGCGCTCTGGAGACACAGTTGCTCGTTTAGGAGGAGATGAGTTTACAATTTTGCTTGATGATCTCAAAAACGCCAATGAAGTAACAAGCATAGTGGAGCGAATACACGAAGCTCTGACATCTGCGTTCCAACTCAGCGGGTACGAAGTATTTACTACCGTCAGCATTGGCATCGCCCTGAACAAGGGTAGTTACAACCGACCGGAGGAAGTCCTACGCGATGCTGACATTGCAATGTATCGCGCTAAGACATTGGGTAAGGCACGCCATGAGATATTTGACTCAACCATGTACACCGAAGTTACGAAGCTATTAGAGTTAGAGATGGATCTACGACGGGCAATTGAACACCAGGAGTTTCAGGTTTACTACCAGCCAATTGTTTTATTAGAAACTTGCAAGATTATTGGCTTCGAGGCTCTCGTTCGCTGGCAACACCCACAACACGGATTAGTTGCTCCAGACAACTTTATTCCACTGGCGGAAGAAACTGGGCTGATTATCCCTATTGGTTATTGGGTACTGGGCGAGGCTTGTCGTCAGATGCATGATTGGCAAATACAATTTCCTACTGACCCACCCTTGACAATTAGTGTAAATCTTTCCGCAAAACAATTTTCACAAACCGGGCTGATTGAGCAAATTAACCAAATTATGCAAAAGACTGGTCTAGAAGCCAGCAATTTAAACCTGGAGATTACCGAAAGCGTACTTATGGAAAATATTCAATCAGCAACTTTTATGCTCTTGGAACTGCAACAGATGAATATCCAATTACACTTAGATGATTTTGGCATAGGCTATTCATCCTTGAGTTACCTGCACCGCTTTCCAAGTAATGCTTTGAAGATTGATCGTTCCTTTATTGCCAAGATTGGTGCTAACGGGGAAAACTTAGAGATTATTCAGGCGATCATCACCCTCGCACAGAGTTTAAATATAGATGTAATAGCAGAGGGCGTAGAAACACTGGAGCAACTGGCACAACTTACAGCCATGAAATGCAAATATGCACAGGGATATTTTTTCTCCAAACCCCTCGATAGCAAGTCGGTAGAAACATTAATTGTATCTGGCATTGAACCTAGATGCTAGCGGGAGCAACGCGATTTTGTGAGAATTCTGTGTTCAAGGCAGGAGGCAGGGGGCAGGAGGTGTATAATAATGTCAATTTCTCCCAACTTCCTACTTCAAACTTCTTGCGCTATGAGTTACAGAGAACAATTTATTTGGCAGCGTGGTGTCAAGCAAGACATATAACTGCTATCGACTTACCGAAAAATTCCCGAAATCTGAACTTTACGGATTAACTAGCCAGATTAGACGCTCGGCAGTTTCTGTGCCATCAAATATAGCTGAAGGTTATGGAAGACGAACGCAGAACGAATATATTCAATTTCTACACATTGCTTTAGGTTCGCTTCGAGAACTTGATACTCAGTTGATTATTTCTAAGGAAGTCGGATTAGCATCGGCTGAACTATTTATTCCTGTTTTGGAAGAAGTCGATAGGTTTCAAGGAATTTTAGTGTCAAGCATTCAAAAGATTAAGTCTTAAAACCCTTCTGTCTCTTGCCTCCTGCCTCCTGCCCTCTGCCTCCTGCCTCACCTCACAAAATCGCATTGCTCCCGATGCTAGCTGCGTAGTACACTTTTGGGCTATTACGTGTAATGCAGTAGCGGACTAATTGCCAAACCTGATAGTCCAGCAGTCATCTTGCAAATCCGGCGGTAGTTCTGCTGGAAACTCATCAGTGGCATCTATCATGACGCTAAAGTGTTGCGAGGCTTGATTTCCTAACCTTTTGATTTCACGCAGCCATAATGCTAGGTTCTTACCCATAAAATCAGGATTAGAGGTATCGAGAATCAGCAGACGGACTCCGCTAGTAGCCATCGGGAGCATCCGTTTCTCGATTTGTTTAGATGTAATTGATGAGGGTTTGAGGCGGTAGGGATCAGCAACATCGAAACTCATGACAGCTACACTGTATCGACCTTCAATAACTGCATCGCCATTATCAATACTGCCCATGAAAATGAAAACTTCGTGGTGAGGGGGGCAGCATGAGTGATCGACAACGTTCAAAACGTTAGTGGCCATTTCGCTGTTTAGATATTTATGAGTTGAAGTTTCATCCAGCCACAAAGTTGCAAGCCCATCTTTTTCTGGGTAAATGAATTCACCAATGTCTGGGCGAAACTCTCCAACATTAATTAAGGCATACCCCTTGCCCAAAAAGTTTGGAAAGTTTTTTTGAAAAAAAGTGACGATTTAAGTAAATTTCAAATCACTTGAATCAAAATCAACTACTAAAAAACTACTTTTATGCTACAAAAATGACTGTACAGTTCACTACTAGAACGCTGACTATTAAAGACTCAATTCATCATCCTGCTCCTGCTGGCGTTGCTGTTGCTGCTGTTGCCTTAACTGTCGCCCATAATCAAGTAGCTGCTGATTCCAATCGTCAGCTTTGCACTTGAGCCGCTTGGCTTGTGGCAGTAGTTCCTTAACAACTCGTGCAGCTGCATTACCAGAATCGTCCGAGTCAAATGCCACTTGTAAATTAGGAATATTCTGCAATTGCTCTACTGGTAAGCTTTTGGGATTATCTACCGCCATGTACAGCGTTCTATTGGGTGGCACGTCGCCTAAGCGCTGATATTCCAGCATGGCAAAAGACACGGCATCGATAGGCGATTTCAAAAGCACCACTTTCTCTACAGGATCATTAGGCTGTCCGCCTAAGTGAAAGTGAAACCAGCCCTCACGCCGCTTAGTCCCTTTCTCGTAACCCTTGAAAGTGTTGTTATCGCCCCGTGTCCCCCGCAGAAATGCTCCTAATGCCTGGGGTTCTTCGCCAAGATTCCGCATGACGAACACAGCGTTTTGCTGGTCATCAGCGTAAACTAACCCCCTTTTATGCAGAAGTTCCACAAAATTTGATGGTATCCCCCGTTTTTGGGTCAGGTAGTTGTACACAGAAGACCACTTGGTTTTGTCCTCAACTGGTAGCCTGAATTTGTCGCGTGGTTCTAACTGGATAATTTCAGCAGCCACTTCACGACTTTTTGCGATCGCTGCTCGTTCTGCCCCCGACTCACCAAAACGCTCATGCAACCAGACGACTGCCTGCCGCAGATTGCAATTGTTAACGTGCATCACCAAGTCAATCGCACCACCGCCACCCTTTTGTTGATCGGGGGCGAAGTCGTAGAATTTGGGCCCATCTATATTAATGATGTTACCGTGACCCTTCCATTTTCCTTCCTCGTGGTGTAGCCCCAACTCCCAGGCGACATCCTCTAAGGCCAAGTCGCGCAGTTGTTGGGTTTTCAATTCAAGCTCGCGCACAATTTCTTCTAGCCGTTGTCGTTCCTTCTCACTGGCCCTCGCCCGTTGCTCTGCCCTTTCTAATCGCTGTTCCATGAACTTTCGGTCAGCGAGTTGATGGTTAATCGCTTGGAACTGGTCATCTGACTGAATCCTGGTTACATAACTACTAGCTGATTCAAAAGGCGTTGGCGCTAATTGGTTATTTGTAATGACTGCGGTGAGTGGTTCACTGTTAACCGCTTGGTAATATTCCTTTACTTTGGTGTGGGTTGCCTTACTGCCCTTAACCCCTCGTTCAATGCCCAAAGGAGCGAGTGCAGCAGCATAACTATCTTGGAGTTTGGATAACTTAATTCTTCCCTGTCCACCTCTGCCGCCAAACATCGCATCATGACTGACTCTGCCAGTTTTATCGTTCAATGGCACGATGTAGGCGTGGATGTGTGGGGTACTTTCATCTAGGTGAAGTTCTGCCCTAACGCACTTTGACCCATAGTTTTGAGCTAGCCAGTCACGGGATGCGATCGCCCACTGCTGCATCAGTGAATCAGACCATTGCCCAGAAAGAGATGGATCACCAGGACGAAAATATTCAGGCGATGCCGAGAGAAACATTTCAGTGCATAACACTGCATCATGCCGAGGGCGATGCTTGAGCGTAGAGATTTTTTCTTTAACTATCTCTTCGAGTGCGCGTTCGTCTTCTCCCCCAATTAACCGGACATTCTCTCTAGTTGGATCTGCGTTGGGTGTTTCTCTGTTTCTGCTAACATGGTCATCACTAAGAGCAACGTTGCCGAATGTTTTTAGTTTCTCAATTCTGAGAATGGTTAGTGGCGACATCAAAGATTTATGTTACAAATGCAGTGTGAGTGTAGTACTCAAAAACCCCTTCGGGCGAACGGCGGTTTCATGTCACGAGCGCAGCGAGAGATGGCGCAGCCACCCGCAGGGCATGAAACCATAGTGAGTATGGATACAACTTGGTACACCCTGCCGAAAATTTTTGGTGGGAGTCCCCTCCAACCGCCGAAAAGCTTGCTGTGTAAGCTTTGCAGGCAGATTTGGCGCTTTTTAGACGTTTTCTCCCCTAATACCACTAAAAAACTCATTTATACCACTCTAATACTCATTATTATTTTTCGGGCGGGAATTTTTGGCAATTTTTTCCACCCCTTTTAAACTAATTAACACCACTATAATGCTCATTAACACCGCTAAAAAACTCAGATAAAACACTGATGTTTTGTGCTACGATAATCCGTCTATTACTTAGGAGACACATGAGCGCACCACGCTACAAAGATGTTGAGTTGCCGAGAATAAAACGCAAATCTAATTCTTGGGAGGGCAAGGTCATTGAATATTTATTGAACCATCCCTCTAATAAAGCCGCCACGGAATTTTCAATGGAAGCTCTAACTGCTTTTTGGTTGCCTGAAGCGTTAGAGGGCCAAGTCAGTTCTGAAGAGTTGAGTCTTGCTTGTTGGTCGGCGATTGAGAAACTAGAAGGAAAACTTGCCACCATTAGAAGGATAGCTGGCATAAAAAAATTACCTTCATCCGACACAACACTTTTTAGTGCTTCTCCTGAAACTGTGAATCCCACTAAAAATAATGAGAACTTGAATGATGATGAGCAAATCCGGGTGTCCACCTCGGATGACGATGACCAAACCTTAGATGAAGACAGTGACGATTTGATGGAACTAGAACTGTCACCGGAAATGAAACAGATCAACAAGCTGTTTGGTGTCGAGTAGTAGTTGAGAAAAAGCTCATGAACACAGGACTTACCTTTTGGGTACTTACCCCACTATCAGATGCTGCACATTGGGCATGATAATATTCACTGATTATCGAGTCGCGCTTTTTGAGCGAAGAACTAGAGAAGAATCGCCGCAGTTTTCAGAGTGGTGAACTCATCGGGGGCTTTTGTCGTGCTTATGTAGTTTTTCGGTAGTATTTTTTGATGGGTGTTGCTTCTGCTTCTGCTTTTCATTTTTGACTCTCAAAAACTTTCCGCCAAAGATGGCGTACTGTGCGTCATCAAAAGATGGATTACAGAGCTTAAAAGCTTTTAAGCGAATTTCCCAAGAATTTACCAATTATTGGGAGCAAATGGGAGACTTCTTATAAGTATTGGGAACTGTTCGGATTTATTGGGAATTTTTGAGCTAATGAGAATTTTGTAACTGGATGATTTTTAAGGGGTAAAAAGGTAAGAAAAAATTGGAGATTTGGGAGATATTGTCTAGATATTGGGAGATGTTGAATGTAGTTGGTGAGAATTGGGAAAATGGATGTTTTGTCGAGGTTTTATCTCAGATGCACGAGTTGAGTCAAATCAAGAAGTTAGTGCCAAAACTGTAATATTTATTGATAAATCTGTCAATAATCACGGTTTGGGCGGTTTATATTGAGAGTAATTATCAGTTGTTTATGCAAAAAAAGGGTCAAAAATAGGGGTAAATTTTTTTTGTGGATTTTGTTTTTTAATGTTGAGTCTTGGTTTTGTTTCAAGCCGAATGCTCAACGTTTACTTTCAAAGTGATCTAACTACAATAGCCAAGCGATCGCGCATCTTGTGGTGAACCTAATCCAAGATAAAATCAGGAGCGGGAAAAATGAAATTGATGATGAGCCAGGGGTAAGCTATGGAAGTCAAAAGCGAAGTGACAATAAAATTTAGCGGTGAACTACCAACAGCCACACCAGTCGAGAATAAGAAAGTTGCAATCGAGTTGACTGATCAGAACGGCATAGTCTTTACCGCTCAAGTTAATGCAAAAAGTTGGCGGAAGGCTGAGACTAGCGCCTCGGAATTTGCAGACTGGGCTGGGGCTGTATCGGGTAAGCTTGCCCAACGAACAGAAAAAGGGTTTGAGGTGATTGACGCAGGAATCCAGATTTTCGAGAAGAAAGTGAAGGAGTCCAAGCCAGATGTAGCGGTGGCTGAAGCTGGCGCAAGTTAATATACGTGTCTCAAGCATTCATGTTCAATGAAAGGAAGAGCATGGATGCTCCCGGCAGTTGTTCATCTTTGGGTATAAGCTGCCATTAAAGATACTTAAAGCTTTTGGAGTAGATTGAAAGAAGAATATCTTAGTGGGAGCCGCAAGTTATTGAAAAGTTGTTGTGAAGCGATTTTGAAGAGTCAGTAATCACCGAAGACATCCACCGATAGCTCATTCTAAGATGGGCACATATACAGAAATCCTTATAGCGAACTCTCATTATTCGATTGTGTCCTTTTAGGCACATCAACCACATCAATCGCCCCCAGAATATGGGGGTATTTTTATGGCGGTAGTGGCGAAAGCGAGGTAACAATCAAATGAGCGTGGCTCACTACCATCTGAGGTAGTGTTAGGCGCACGCTGTAGACATCAATGAATCTAGAAGACTTTGAGGCATCGATTACACGTTTGACTAAGAAGGTGGAATGCTCTTCGCCGTCTTCAGCCCAGGATTAGCGAAAGAAAAGGTAAGAAATAAGGCATATTACAAGCTGATTTCATATCCTTGTATTCTCAAGTGGAAATGAAGAACTGGTAGGGCTTTTGGGAAACTTTTCAGTCTACTGAAATTATGATTCAAAGCCCAGCAAAAAAACACTTTACGTCTTGAGATAAATTGTTTCTTTGCCAAAACTAACCAAAATTTATAGAATTTATAGAAATAAAGGACTTTATAAAGTTTGAGTCGTATGCCTTTCCATCAGGATTACCTTGGTGTTGAACAACCATCTGTGGGTCAATTGATTCGGGAACTCCGGCAAACTCTGAAGCTGACACAGGAGAAGTTTGCGACTCAACTCGGTGTCACATTTCCAACGATCAATCGCTGGGAAAATGGACATGCGACTCCTTCTCCTTTGGCACTTAAGCAAATTGATGCTCTGCTAAACCAATTGTCTGAGTCACCCGATGCCGCCTTACGCAAACACAGTCAGACAATTCGAGAAAAATACTTTCCGACAAAGGATCTGAAAGCATGAAGGCAGAGGAACACAAGGCTTGGGCTGAAAACCTCTTTGTTGGTGGCGGCGAGATAGGTGCATTGTTGAGATCGCACAATTGGTCGCAAACGCCGCTAGGGGCTGTCGAAACCTGGCCGGACAGCCTAAAAACGGCTGTGCAGATCCTGTTGACGGAACTCGATCAAGCCCAGCCGACAGAAAAGACGCAGCTAGAATCTGATCTGCTGCAAGGACGTACATCAACAGATTCCTTGCGTCAAGCTGCCCAAGCCGATGCGTTTCGAGTCAAGCTTACCAATGCGCTACGCCCGTTGAGTGACGCTAATGAGATTCAGGCGATCGCTGCCCTTGTTCTGGGCGAGTCTCTAGGCGCAAGCCGCGTTATTTACATTGAAGTGTTACCGGGCGGCAAGGAGGTCATCGTTCATAAAAACTACACAAACGGTGTTGCCGAACTGAGCGGACTGTACCATCTGGAAGACTTCGGACGCAACCTGACAGATGACCATCGAGCGGGGCAAACGGTGATCGTGCCCGATGTGGCAAACTACCCCAAATACACAGCCAGCCAGAAGGCAATGTATCAAACGATTGATATTGCCGCGCATATTGATGTGCCCCTGATCAAGAACGATCAATTTGTCGCACTGCTGGCGGTGCATCAGGCAAACCCTCGTCCGTGGACGAAAGACGAGGTGAAACGAGTCGAGGAAACAGCAGAGCAGACGTGGGCAGCCGTCGAGCGTGCCCGTGCTGAAGCAGCATTACGCCAGAGCCGCACCGAACTCGAACGGCAACTGTGGAAGTTCGACGCGATAGGAGCTGCAATTCCCGATTTTATTTACACCTTTGATTTGGCGGGACGGTTCACGTATGTCAGCCCAGCGTTGCTTAATCTTTGGCAGAAAACTTCGGATGAAGCTTTGGGAAGGAACTTTTTTGAGCTGGATTATCCAACCGATTTAGCAACCCGACTTCAGCAACAGATTCAACAGGTGATCGCCACGCGCCAGCCGATAAAGGATGAAACGCCCTACACTAGCGCAATCGGCACGCGCGCCTATGAATACATTTTAGTGCCACTTTTGGGCATAAACGGCGTTGTAGATGCAGTGGCAGGCGTGACGCGAGACATCACTGATCGCAAGCGGGTAGAGCAAGCTTTGTACCAAAGCGAGAAGCAGGCTCGAAATATTCTGGAGAGCATCGCTGAAGCCTTCTTTGCACTGGATGAGAACTGGCAGTTTACCTATATGAATCCATCTGCCGAAACACTACTAGATCGCGCTCCAGGCGATTTAGTTGGCAAGAATTTGTGGTCAGAGTATCCAGGACTCATTAGCAACGAGTTGGCGCAGATTTACTGGAGCGCCATGCGCGATCGTGTGGCTGCGTCAATGACCGCGTTTTACCCGGATCACGACCGATGGTACGAGGTTCGCACCTACCCCGCCGCAAACGGCATCACCGTTTATTTCAGGAATGTGACCGAGCAGATTCAAACTGCCGCAACCCTGCGTCAATCCGAAGAACGCTACCGGACGCTGTTTGAGTCGATCGATGAAGGCTTCTGCATTGTTGAAGTGCTATTTGACGAAAATGATACACCAAGTGCCTCCGGCAGTGCGCTTCGCGCAAACGACTACCGCTTCTTAGAGATCAATCCCACCTTTGAGCAACAAGCGGGACTTCAACAAGCAGTCGGGAAAACGGTGCGGCAGTTAGTTCCAGATTTAGAAGATCATTGGATTCAGATTTACGGTCAAGTTGCTCTAACGGGTGAACCTGCTCGCTTTGAAAATGGCTCTCTTGCAATGAACCGATGGTTCGATGTGTATGCCTGTCGCATAGGTGAGCCACAAGCGCGAAAAGTTGCTATTGTCTTCAAAGATATTAGCGATCGCAAACGGGCAGAAGAACTTTCGCGGCGAACCGCCGAATTGAATGCTTTCCGCGTCTCTCTCACCGACGCGCTCCGTTCGCTTGCCGACCCAGTAGAGATTCAGGCTACGGCCAGCCGTGTGCTGGGTGAATATCTGGGTGCGAACCGGGTAGCGTATTTCGAGGTTCGCGGTGCTGATTACGTCGTTGAGCGTGATTATGTTAATGGAGCCGCAGCACTCGCTGGCAACTACCCGATTGATTCGTTCGGGGCAGAACTGCTAGCAGTCTACCGCACTGGTCGCGCCGTGTCCGCATCTAATGTAGAAGCCGATCCCAACCTGTCCCCAGATCAGCGAGCAGCCTATGCCGCGATCCAGATTGGTGCCTACATCGGCATACCCCTGGTCAAGAGGGGCGAGTTCGTAGCGGGGCTGGCAGTTCACACATCTGGGTCACGAGCTTGGACACCGGACGAGGTGTCCTTGGCAGAAGAAGTAGCCGAGCGCACTTGGGCGGCAGTCGAACGCGCCCGCGCTGAAGCAGCCTTGCGCGACAGTGAAAACCGCTTCCGCATGGCGATCGAAGCTGCCCAATTAGGCACCTGGGACTGGAATCTCATCACCAATCAATTGATTTGGGATGAGGGTTGCAAAGCCATGTTTGGCTTACCACCAGAAGCTCTTTGCAGCATTGAGGTCTTTTTTGCCGGACTGCACCCCGACGATCGCGAACGACTAGAACAGGTAGTGCAATGGACTTTGAATCCAGCAAGCAGCGGCAAGTATGACGTAGAATATCGCACGATTGGGATTCAGGATGGGGTTGAACGGTGGATTGCGGCCAAAGGACAGGCCTACTTTGATTCTGCCGACAAGCCACAACGCTTTGTCGGCACTGTACTCAATATCACTGAGCAAAAACGCATTCAGGCAGAACGAGAACAACTCCTTGCTCGTGAACAAGCCGCAAGAGAGGCAGCCGATCGTGCCAATCGGATCAAAGATGAGTTTTTGGCGGTGCTGTCCCATGAATTGCGATCGCCTCTCAACCCGATTTTGGGCTGGGCGCGCTTACTACAAAACGGCAAACTGAGCGAAGCTCGGAGAGCCGAAGCCTTGAAAACTATCGAGCGCAATGCCAATCTACAGACGCAACTAATCGAAGATTTGCTCGACATCTCCCGGATCATGCAGGGCAAACTAAGCTTAACAGCGGCTCCGGTCAGTTTGACCTTTGTAATTTCTGCCGCCGTTGAAACGGTGCGTTTGGCAGCAGAAGCAAAAAATATTGAGATCGCTCTCGATCTGGACTCTGAGAACGCTCCGATTTCTGGCGATGCAGCCCGCTTGCAGCAAGTGGTGTGGAATTTGCTTACCAATGCCGTTAAGTTCACACCCAACAGCGGACAAGTAACCGTTGAACTGCGGCAACTCGACGGGCTAGCGAAGATTCGGGTAATTGATCAGGGCAAGGGCATCAATCCACAGTTTTTGCCCCATGTATTTGAGTATTTTCGGCAAGAAGACGGCTCAACGACACGCAAATTTGGCGGGTTGGGATTGGGACTAGCGATCGTGCGGCAAATTGTAGAAATGCACGGGGGTACAGTTCGGGCAGAAAGTCAGGGTGAGAATCAAGGCGCAACCTTCATCATAAAACTGCCTGTCATGCAGCAGGCAACATTGATCGCATCCGAGCCAATCCCCACACAGACAGAAGCAGAAGTGCCTTTAGACGGCGTTCAAATTTTGCTGGTAGATGATGAACCAGATACCCGCGAGTTTCAGGCATTTGTGCTGTCACAAAGCGGGGCAAATGTGACAGCCGTCGCTTCTGGCTTAGAAGCTTTGCAAGCTCTAGAACAGTTCACTCCTGACGTGCTAGTGAGTGACATAGGTATGCCTGAGATGGACGGCTATATGCTGATGCAGCAGATTCGATCTCGCCCACCGAATCAAGGAGGAACCATTCGGGCGATCGCACTAACCGCTTATGCCGCAGAAATTGACCAACAAAGGGCACTTCAGGTAGGATTTCAAACTCACATTACAAAACCTGTAGAGCCAGAGGAGTTAGTGAGGGCGATTGCAAACTTGCTAGAACACAACTAATTTTCTGTAGGGCAAGAAGAAAACAGAACAATGATTTACGCCATTGAGCAACGCCTGACGGTGTGTCATCAATAATCTTCTCCCAGCGACAGCCCTGGAAAGAAAATTCGGGTATTTTCGGCTCAATTTGTTGCCACTGCTTCAGCTTAGTTAAGCTTGTTTTGAAAGTACGACAGGTGTCGTACTTTTCGGTTGGCCAATATTTTGGTTAAAATCCAGATACATCAGTTTATTTCTCGTTACCCAAGACATCCTCAATCAAGTTCATGAATTCTGACAGACGTTTTGCTAAAGCTTTCTCTTTCGGGGTTTTCGGCTCAATTTGTTGCCACTGCTTCAGCTTAGTTAACGCTTGTTTTAAAAGTACGACACCTGTCGTACTTTTATCCTTGTCAGTATCTTGCTTCGATTCAAAATATCTTTGTACTGTACGCAGGTTTTTGCCAACTACAACTGCTAGAGCAGGCATTAAAGGCTTTTGTCCTTTCTTGGGTCTTCCCTTTACGTCAATAAATCCAGCAGTGCGTAGACGTTCGGCAATTGCTTTTACTTCGTTTGGCGTATAGTCTCTACGCTGTTCGTTCTCTGCTATTTCTACTTGCAGTGCCAAATCTGGTTCTGACTCCGCATCAAATGGCAACATTCTGATAGGAATGCGATTATCTGGGAACTGATGAAGATATTTATCTGCCTGCTGTTCCTTTAGAAGTTGAATTGCCGCTAACCGATGCCCTCCAGCCAGCAATCTAGCTTTATTATCTAAAACCAATGGTTCTATTAATCCTAAAACAGCAATTGACTCTGCCAGAGACTCAACGTGCTTTGGATTTAAAGGTCGCGTATCCTGCTCACGGTCTTTAATCTGCTCCAGTAAAACTGTAGAATCTTGGAGCTTTAGGGGTTGAGATTGCCCCTGCCGTTTTTGAGCGACCTCCAGAATTTTATCAAAATTGGTCATGAGAGAATTTCCTTACCCACTGCCTGGTAATCGCTCCAGGCATCAGAAGCACGAGGATCTTTTACCATATAAACTGGAACTCCAAAATTTTCAGCTTTCAGGTAAACAGCCATTCTTCTAATCCAAGTTTTAAACAAGGGTAAGCCAAATTTTTCAAGACTTTCTTTGGCTTTATATCCATCACGGCTGGGGGAAGGAGGAACACAAGTCAGTAAAACTTTAAACCTTCCAGGCGGCAATTCGTTCAGTTCTCCCACAGTTTCAATCAATGCTTCTAGAGCGAAAGTGCTGGGATGGGTGGGAATAATCAGTAAATCACTAGAGCTTGCTAATGCTTTCAACTCATTACTGGCAGGACGGGCGGGAGTGTCAATCACAAGATGCTCAAAATCTTTGGCTTGGTCTATTTCGCTCTGATCATAAACATCTATTGGACTTTTACCACGCTCTGACCAATGCAATACAGAGCGATTAAGATCACCATCAGCTAGTACAGTTTTACCTTTGATAGCAAGGTAAGCTGCCAGATGTATTGCTGTGGTAGATTTTCCTACACCCCCTTTGAACGATGCGATAGTAATAATCATTGCAGTTTAGTCACATTCCAGTCATGATGGCGGATTGTACAGCACAAGAGACAATAATTAAAGAGAATTTACGCGGGTTGGGGTATGGCAGATAACTTATCACCAATGGATGGCTATGATGACTTTTTACGAGAGTTAAAAGAACGCATACGCAACGCCCAAGTAAGAGCAGCTTTGTCTGTTAACCGTGAGTTAGTGTTACTTTATTGGCAAATCGGGCGCGAAATTATCATCAGACAGCAGCAGCAGGGATGGGGTGCAAAAGTTATCGAACGTCTCGCCAGAGATTTAAAAGCAGCTTTCCCAGATATAAAGGGATTCTCAGCACGTAATCTTAAGTATATGCGGGCTTTTGCTGAAGCTTACCCAGATGAGCAAATTGTGCAGCAGGCTGCTGCACTAATTCCTTGGTTTCATAACTGTGTAATTTTAGATAAAGTTAAAAATAATTTGGAGCGTGAATGGTACATCCAAAAAACCAGAGAAAATGGTTGGAGTCGAAATATTTTAACTCTACAAATTAACAATAGACTTTTTGAGCGTCAGGGAAAAGCTGTCAATAACTTTAATGTCATATTACCGTCTCCTCAATCAGACATTGCTCTTGAAACTTTGAAAGACCCTTATATTTTTGATTTTTTAAGTTTAGGAGAAGCAGCACAAGAACGGGAAGTAGAAAAAGAACTTGTGAAACACATTACTCAATTTCTTTTAGAATTGGGTGTGGGATTTTCTTTTATTGGTCAACAATATAATTTGAAAGTAGGAGATGATGATTTTTATATAGACTTGCTTTTCTATCATGTTAAACTACATTGTTTTATAGTAATTGAACTGAAAACTGGTAAATTTAAACCTGAATATGCAGGAAAAATAAATTTTTATCTTTCGGCTGTGGATGATTTGCTCAAATCTCCTGTAGATAGTCCTTCAATTGGTTTAATTTTATGTGCAAGTAAGGATAATGTTATTGCTGAGTATGCGCTGCGTGATGTCAATAAACCAATTGGGATTGCTGAATGGCAAACTAAACTTACTAAGTCATTACCAAAAGATTTACAAACAAAGTTACCAACTATTGAGCAGTTGGAGGCAGAACTGGAAAATTTATCTGTAGAAGTAGAGGATGAAGAATGATTAAAAATATGAATATTTGAATTTGCAAGCATGGAGAAACTAACTGATGATAAATTAGCTTTTTATGATGCCCGAATCAGGGAAGCAGAATGGTGACAAGAAAGAAGTTACGGAAAGATTATGATTCCAGTAGAATATTTGAGGATAAAGGAAAAGGTAAGACAGCTTGCTCGTCAATGCGGCATAACAGCAATTGATAGCTGCTACATAAGTCTAAATTTAGAAGAAGAGCGCCCAGATTGGGGATTAATTGGGGGGATATTTTACCCAAATCACCTCGAAGAAGAGATAACGTCTCAAGAAGAAACTCTTACAAAAATTGCAGACAGCCTAGATATTTGGCTGGCGTTGGTTAGAGCTAATAGTGTTGTTGCATCTTTGAGAAAGAAAGCACTCTCAACCAAAAAAATAGAAGATATCAGACACTACCTCGATGTTCAGTTCGTTTCATCTACGGCTACTGTCAACCATTAGTAATGTGGCACTTTTGGTGCAGGGTGGTGCTGGCAGCCAGGGCATTCTTTCAGAACTTATATAGAAATTAATATAGACAAAGCCTATATACAAACTGACTCCGGCAAGTACCAACTGCGATCGCTCTATCTTGGCATGGGCAAAGGATATCTGGTGGTTTGTAAACTGGCGCGACCATGCAGCGAAAATGTTTTTCAGGCATTTTTCGAGGTAAAAAGGCTGAAAACTACCTTTCAGAGCGGCTTTGAACGCTTTTTTTGTTGGCTGATGTGCGAACAAAGACAGCCGATGATTGCAGCCCAAGCTCACAGAAACTTTAAAGCAAGATCAGTGCCTTTGCTGTATCAGTCTTTATCAGGGAGAAAGTAGAACTAAAGTAACAAATTTTACTTTTTTCGTCAGTATTGATTTTATGAAATTTTCGTCTAAAGTTTTGGCTGTTTTAACCTCAACTTTTGGTTTATTTTCAATCAATTTTGCTGTTTCTCTACCTGCAATTGCGTCAGTTACATGTGAATCTGGGACAATTAGTAATTATTCAAATGGTTCGTTGGCAAGTTGTATTCTTGGACAAGATACGACCGTACAGGTTTCCGGCCTATCTTCCCCGCCTGCTAGCTCCCGTATTGTTATAGCAAGCAAAGGGACAAACATCAGTCAGGCTCAGGAAAAACTTGATCTGGAACTGCTAGCTAGAGCTATTACCGCTTTTTTACAGAGCGATCGCTATCTGACAGAATCTGAATCCTTGGTGAGTATCAAGAAAGACGGTTTCGATTTAAATTTTCAGGTTCAAACTAAAACTCTTGCCGAATCAGATGGAAAGTTCCGCTCCGAGATTACCTTTATCCAACCAGGCGGAAAAACAAAACTTTACACCCTGGTGATTTGCGATGGTAAACAAGTTTGGATTTACAAATCTGAATTGCAA
This sequence comes from Nostoc sp. 'Peltigera membranacea cyanobiont' 232, assembly GCF_002245985.1. NCBI lineage: Bacteria > Bacillati > Cyanobacteriota > Cyanophyceae > Nostocales > Nostocaceae > Nostoc > Nostoc sp. 'Peltigera membranacea cyanobiont' 232. The sequence continues at coordinate 18,965 of NZ_NOLK01000083.1, read as the reverse complement.
CAATACGCCATAATTTCCTATGCAGCTTTCAAAGAAGAATTACTTTTCATTGGTTTATCCTCCTTGGTTTTTCTAGAAGCACCTGAAAATACTAGAAAATTAATTGTTCAAAGCAAATCATCAAGCGAAATTGTCCAAGAGTTTGGTTTGGCTAACGACTCCGGGTTACAAGAAGAAAAACGCACAATTGATGGCGAGGAGTTCTCTGCCTACAATTACACTCATGCTAAAGATGGATTTACCCTCAGTGGGCTTGTCCAACCAGCAACTGCAACTCTCAAGCAAATGCAAATGGGCGGTAACAGCGATGGGTTAAATATTCTGGTTACTGAAAAAATTATTCAGAGAACTGCAAACCCAACTATAAACGCGGAGACTTTCAAATTTTTACCACCACCAGGCGCAAAAAAAGTAAAATCTCTTTCAATTTCTCCCTTTTGATGCCAAGGTTCGCAACTCAATTGCTTTTTCCCAGTCCCTCTGTTTCAATGTCGTTTAAATCAACTTTTCAAACTTCTTCTAACAGGTGTGGCAACCCATTCAATCCAACCCATCCATCAATAATTCGGACATCTCCATCTGATCTCTTTTTTGCAGCATTTAAAGGGAGTATTTAATAATAAAGGTTCTTCAGTACGTAGTATGCTGGATTTTTAATTAAAGTCCTTTACTTGCCTTGAAAATCAAGCCTTACAGCGAGTTATAGCTTCAATTTCAAAAATCTTGGCTCAAATGCTAATACTAACGGCTGTTATTATTGCCCAACAGGAGTTTGAAGCTTATTTACAGACGTATTTAGCATAAGAAGTAATGAAGAGCCATATTTGTTATTTTAAAAAGGTTATTTAAGGTGCATCACCAAGAATCTGTCGAGCAGTTAACTTTGTTTTCAAACACTGAATTTAGCTCAAAAAACACATTAAAAAAATTGAGATATCTTCCACCGATTAACTGTAATAAGGTATTGCTAGAGAGTAAGTCACGAATTTTTGAATTTCAGCAGGATGAAAAAGAAAACAATTTAATTAGAAGGCAAACAAAACTGTTTGATATGACATCTCTCCCTTGCAAATGTCAGCTAGATCCTGATACTATTAACCCTCTGACTTTGCCGCTCCAGCCATTAAATTTTGCTACAGAAGTTAATCAATTTGATAACGCTTGCATTTATTTTATTTTAGATAAAGCACTTCCGTTAATTTTATATATAGGTCAAAGCAAAAACTGTTGTAAGCGTTTGCGTACACTTAATTATTCTTCGAGTGGCGCTCATCATCGCAAAAAACAAATTGAGTCCTATCAACAATTAAATCAAAATTACGGATTTTCATCATCTATTTATATCGCCCGTTGGGACTTACCTATTCTTCGGGAAGAAAAGTATCGGTTAGAGTTAGAAAAAAGCTTAATTTTGAAGTGGTATCCTCTTTTCAATCAACAGAACCAAGAATCAATTTTGTGGAGCAATTACTTAGTCCAAATATAGCTAAAATACTATCGTTATCTTTGATTCGCGTTATAAAGACCATTTAAGAGTGAATAGTTGAGTCAAACATGGATGATTTTTAAACCTATTGTTAATCTCTGCCAACTTAACAGGCGATCGCTTTCCTGACAAACTGTATAGAAATTGGTACAGAGGAAGCGTATATACAAACCTATCCAGGCTTGTATTGACTACTGCGATGGGCTACGCCCGACCAAAGAAAGGTCATCGCCCATGCCTAGACGATCACGGCTGGTGGTTTGGGGTAAATATAGCGAAGCTGTCACCAGGGGCAAGATAGGCTGAAAGTATTGTGGAGTCTGGGTTTTATAAAAAAGAGTTGATTATTGGATTTTAGCGGTTTTGACAGGCGTTTTATAAGCACAGCCACAAATTGGACAAAATCGGTGTCTCAAAGACAACACCAACTCACCGCAATTCGCACAGTTAGCTCGAATCGGTGTACCGCAGAGATAACAAAACTTGGCTTTGATATGACTCCACATAGGGTCAACCGCCGCGCCAGGATTCCAACATTGGGGACAAAACTTAACCCCTCTAACCTGAGATACTTCCTCACCCTTGATCACAGCATCCAAATATTCTTGAGGTACGCCAAGTGCGATCGCTAACCCTTGAAGTGTCCTACGATTAATTTTAAGCGTAAGTCCTCGCTCGATTTTCCCGACAGAGCGTCCATGTATACCAGCAGCATCCGCCAACTCAGACTGAGTTAAATCGAGTTTCTTCCTGACCCGTGACACGTAACTAGCAAGGGATTCATCACTATTAGGAATTTTAAAAGTATCCATAAAAAGCTGTTAGCTAACTCCTCAAAAGATATATAATTTATCAATAAAAAACCAAGCGAGAGAATACAGAAACAACGTGAAATCGGCTGTAACTTTAGCCACTGTCACGACCGAATTTCTAGAGCGTCCTGGTCTAGCACCAAGTACTAGAGAAACCTATGAACTGACCCTCGGACTTTTACTGCAAAAGTATGGAAGTTGGTCAATAGAAATTATCAGTAAGCAAACATTAGTTGAGTATCTAAATAATCTCAGTCATTTAAAATACACGACACACCACAAGCATCAAGCAATATTACAAAGTTTGCTTAACTTTGCAGTAGAACAAGGGTATATAAAAAACAACCCCATCCGGGGACTAAAACAACGTCTACCTGAAAGAGAGAAAGGCGAACATAAAAGCGACGATACAATAAGATATTTAACACAATCACAACTAAATATACTATATTCTGCCGTAAAAGATGACTTGCATCTCAGTGCGATAGTTTATTTACTGCATCGCACAGGATGCAGGATAGGAGAGCTTTTAGCCCTAAATATAGATTCTGTAGATATCAAGAACCAGAAATTTCAAGTATTAGGGAAAGGCAATAAACAACGCTGGTGTTATTACAGTGAAGATGCAGCAAGAGCGCTTGCTAAATACTTGAAATACTCACGGCATCAAAACACAGATGCCTTGTTGACAGCACAACATCCAGTCACCCTAAAAGTCAGTAGAATCAGCTACCATACATTGCATGATTATTGGCGGGAGACAACCAATAAGCATCCGCAACTTCAACTCTGTCGCATTCACGATTTACGACATACATTTGCTACAGAACGAGTGGGATTAATCAGTATTGAGGAATTATGCTCATTAATGGGACATGAAAGTATTCAAACAACTTTACGCTACGCTAAAGTCACCTCACAGAAATCAGAATCAGCCGCACGTCATGCCTTGAATATACTGATTAATTCCGACCAAGAAGCTGACCTTTAAGGCAATTATATAGAATCACTCAGTTCCAGTATGTTTTTCACAGAGAAACAGCATTTTATCTCAGTTAAAGATTGTTACCCCAAAGAAGATAGAATACTGTTTGGTTGAAGAGTGAGACTTAATGAAAAAAACCTGGCAGCCAGAAGAATTAGTAGAGTATTGGACGCTACTCCCTCTTGAATTAGCACTACTGAATCAGAAAAACGACGAAAATCGGTTAGGTTTTGCTATATTGCTCAAGTTTTTTGAGATTTATGCCAGATTTCCTGAGAATAATCAAGAAATCTCCCAAAATGTTGTTGATTATGTTGCCAAACTTTTAGATATTTCCCCCCAAAAGTACTCTTACTACGATTGGCAAGGACGCTCCATAAAATATCATCGCGCTCAAATTAGAGAATTCTTTGGATTTCAAGAAACCAAAGTTAGTGATGCTTTTGAGTTAACTAATTGGTTAGCAGAACAAGCACTAATTTATGAGTTAAAATTTGAACAGCTAAAACTTGCAGCAGTAGCGAGACTACGGAATTTAAAACTTGAACCACCGACAGATTCCAGATTAGAACGTATCATTCGCTCTGCTATCAGAAATTTTGAATCTAAATTTTTTCGGGACATAACTTCCCAACTATCTAACCAATCTAAAAAGTGGATAAATGATTTTTTGAAAGAGAAAGCTTCCGATCAGGAATTAGATGATACCACACAAATAAATCATGATAAACAACTGAATAATCCAGGAGATATCCAATTATCTCAACAGTTAGATGACACGAATAACTCAGAAATCAACACTGACGTGACTAGATTAACATGGGCTGAATTAAAAACAGATCCAGGGAGAATTGGTGTAGAAAGTTTTCAAAAAGAAGTTGCTAAATTAGAGATTTTTGAGCAATTAGAATTACCAGCAGACTTATTTAAAAACATCTCTACCAAAGTTCTCCAAGTCTATAAAAGTCGGGTAATTGTTGAATATCCTCGTGACTTACGCCGTCACCCAGAACATATTCGCTACACACTATTTACAGCTTTTTGTTGGCTCAGAAGTCAAGAAGTTATAGATAATTTAGTAGAGTTACTCATTCAGATTGTCCATCGCATAGGTGCGAATGCAGAAAAACGTGTAGATAAAGAACTTATTCAGGATTTTAAACGGGTTCATGGGAAAAATAATCTACTATACCAAATGGCAGAAGCTTCCTTGAAAACACCTGATGGCACAGTCAAGGATGTGATTTTTCCTGTAGTAAGTGAAGTGACTCTCAAGAATTTAGTGAAAGAGTATAAATCTACAGGGAATGCTTACCGTGAGAAAGTTTATACGGTGATGCGCTCTTCTTATGGTGGATATTATCGGCGAATTTTACCGTTAATTTTAAACAAGCTAGAATTTCGTTCAAATAATGAAGTTCATCGTCCAGTTATTCAAGCGATATCAATACTTAAAAAGTATGCTGATAGTAAACAGCGTTATTATGATGCAGGAGAAGAGATCCCCATTGATGGTGTGTTACGTAGTGGTTGGCAAGAAATTATATTAGAGACGGGAGCAGACGATGAAATCAAAGTTAATCGCATTAATTATGAGTTGAGCGTGCTGCAAGCATTGAGAGAAAAGCTGAGATGCAAGGAAATATGGGTTGTAGGAGCTAATCGTTACAGAAACCCTGAAGAAGATTTACCTGCTGATTTTGAGGTGCAAAGATTAGAATATTTCCAAGCTTTGAAACAACCATCCGATGTAGAAGTCTTTATTGCTAATTTACAGCAATCTTTGGAGCAATCATTAACTTTACTGGATAAAGGAATACCTAAAAATAATTTAGTCACACTTAAAACGACAGGTAAAAGTCGAATTTGTGTTTCTCCTCTTAATCTTATAGTCTGAAAGTCATCCACCGCAGTACTTTCAGCCTATCTTGCCCCTGGTGACAGCTTCGCTATATTTACCCCGGTTTGTAAGCTGGTCTGTTTCAATATCTGCTGCACCAGATGCCTAGTGTTTGCTATCAATTTTGATATCAAAGCAGGAAATTACAGAGATAGCATTACCAATTGACACTTGCCTTCTTCCGCAAGAAGTATTTTGCTCTCTACTCCATGTTTTGATTAATGCCTATACCTGTTGCCGTATGATATTCGTTATTGGAAACGCGCATTATCAATAACGTAATAGTGAGCATTTATGCCTAATGAGCCAGGTTGGGGGGAAATCGTCAAGGTAGAATTGGAGGCGTGTTTAGATGCACCTTTAGCTCGATATTTTGACGCACAGCTTCAGGGCGACCCGGATGTGTTGGCGCAGCTGCTGGCAGACAAGCGCAACCCCAATACTAAAAGGGCTTATGAGAAGGATTTGAGGGATTTCTTTCTGAAGATGACTTTATTGCCGCCAACTGGTGATAGCGTGCTGGAGTTTCTGCACTTGCAGCGAGAGCAGGCGGTGATGGTGGTGTTGAAATATAAGGCGATGTTGATTAAATCTGGGTTGCGGGAGGCGACGATCAATCGGCGGTTGGCGGCGATTAAGTCGTTAGCCAAGATGGGGCGGAAGTTAGGGGTGTGCAACTATTCCCTGGAAGATGTTTCAGGGGAGAAGGTTAAGGCGTACCGAGATACGCGGGGTGTTGATAGCAAAGCGATCTCTCTTGTGATTCAGCAATTTAATAGAGAAACGTTAATTGGTAAACGCAATTATGCAATTTTTCTGGTGCTGTGGGGTTTAGCGTTGCGTCGCCAGGAGGTATGCCATCTTAATGTGGGGGACTTTGATTTTTATGGACGCAAGTTGAGAGTTTTAGGGAAGGGTAAGGGAACGAATGAAGAATATTTGGATATGTCAAAAGATGTGGCGGCTGCTCTTGCTGATTGGTTAATTGCTAGGGGGGATTTGAATGCTAATTTACCGATATTTACAGCATTAGATTTTCATAATGAAGGGCATAGATTGACTACGGATGCTATCTATAAAATAGTGGCTACTGCTTTTAAGGCAGTGGGGGTTAAGAAACCCATGTCACCGCATAGGGTCAGGCATTCGGCGATTACGGCGGCGCTTGATGCCACTGATGGGAATATTAGAAAGGTGCAGAAATTGAGCCGTCATGCTGACCCGCGAACGTTGATGATTTATGATGACAACAGGAATAAAGACCTGTGGGAGATGTCGGAATTGTTGACAGCAATGTTGAAGGATTCGGATCAATGAAAATTAATATATTGATTAATTAGAGGAGATTAATATTATTGAATAACTGGTAATTAAATATGTTTGATAAGATATTTTTACGGAACTTATCAAGTCACCTAGAAAAACGTTTCTCAGTCCAAATAATTCTCAAGGGTAGGAGTATGAAATCAGATCCATTAGAGCTATGTCATCAAGAGTTTAAAAACAATTCCGTGAGGTTTTTGTTAGCAATCGCAATTGAGCCAGGATATTTTCAAAGCTTTGAAGAGATAGTGCAGGCTGTCTCGCTTGAAAGCGCTATCCCATACAAAGATTTAGCATTTTATGAAAAGGACTTTCTTCGTAGCTGGGATGAGGTTTATGAAAAGGCTTGTGCTGAGGCTGACCGACGAAAAAATGGGGAAAGTCCTAACTTGAACTGGTTTGATAAACTTGGCTGAAGCCAAAATATTTCTCGGAGTGCTTTAAATCCTTGGACAGGAAATCAATCATGATTATTGATACATTAATTTTAGTAGTTTTAAGTATCAAGTGACGAAAAGGGAATTATGACCAAAAACAGCATTGAATACTACACTTTGCAACCGAACCAATTACATTTTTGCACTTCCCATAAAAATTGGTTTCGCGGGGGGATGCTTTTTTTATTGGAAGGTGGAAAAAAAAGTTTATGCTCTAAATGCTTTGAAACAACTCATGCAAATTTATTTCAATCATTGCAAATGGATAAATGACAAAAAGGGAATTACAAATTTTGATTTATGACACAATTTGACACAGAAGAATTTGAGACATTAAAACGTAAAATCAGAGGGGATTGGATCGCTAGAATTCAAATGGAGCTAGTAAAACGCGATGCTAACGGTCTTCTAGTAGACATAGACAACCACCACAATTTTCTTGGGATGACACCTGATAAAGCCGCTGAGTTAGCTATCAAGCTTTACTCACCACTCAGTAGTTCCGATTATGGAATTTTCGCTAGTGGCAAATTCTTAGAGTAAATCCTGGAATAGCAACGTTTAGTAGTCGCCGTGAGACAAAATGGAGAATTTTGACTATGTGCTTAGACGATGCAAAGAAAATTGATATTGACGCAGCATTAGCTAAAATAAAATACTATTTAGATACTTTTGGAGAGCATATAAGTTGCCTTGATTATTCGATTGAGTGTTTGGAACATTTAAAAGAGGAGCTACCAGAAGGCGATGCTGAATCAATCAATGCTTATTTGTATGGCGCTTTGTCTCGAATGCAACAGACAAAATCAGAACTAAGTAAAGATATTAAATTGATTAAAGGATATTTATCTTATTTTGTTGAATCATCTGAGGAAATATTTACCCAACCAAAATAATAAAAATGTTTAATTACAGTGAGTATGTGAAATTTCGTAATTCTAGCCCTGTTGGTAAAAATTATGATGCAGCAGAGTTAGCAAATCGTCTAAAACCTTTGTATATTGAGGGCTGGAACTCTAAAAAGATAGCTGAAAAAACAGGAATATCTTCTATAGCATCCATCCACAAAGCTTCTCTTGGACAAGTGTTGACTAAAAATGAATTTATTGATGGTCAATGGATAAAAGTCATAGACGACGAAAATTTGTCTAAGCTAGTGAATTTTTTAAATACCTCGTACTCAACCGATTCCTTTTCCCAAAACCACATAGTACACTCCTAACTATGTTGAACTCCATTTGTAGTAGATTAATCGTAATCCAATAACTGGTAATTAAATCGCTACGCATTTTGAGAAGAATTGGAAATGCCAAGAAAATCACAGCAACGTTATCCAGAAAACTGGTCAGAGATCGCTTTATTAGTGAAACAATCTGTGGACTGGCGATGTTCTAAATGTCAGTTACAATGTATTCGTCCCGGTGATGATACGTCCGAACTTTCCCGTTCTCTTAGAACAGCGCTAACATTAACAGTGCATCATTTTAATTTCTTGCCAGAGGATAATCGTCGAGAAAACTTAAGTGCGTTATGCACAGCTTGTCACCTTAGTTTTCATAACCGACGCAGGGGAAATGTATCGCCAGGAGGGGTTTTTGGGATAAACCCTCGAAAAGGGGGATTATGAAAAGTGAGTTTTGACGCTATCACCCTATAACTCTTGCCAGATAAGATTCTTGGCTAAACCCCGTCTCAGAAAGTGTACAATTTGAGACAAGTCTGAATTATGTCTTTTTACATGTCTCAAAATACCATTATTAGATCGTCTAAGAAATAGTGATACTCTTCACCCTGACTAGCTTTCACCGTTCGCGTACTAATCAAAAGAGTGAAGTACCATTCAACAACAAATTCTAGAATCCCCCTTTTCGGGGGTTAATGCAAAAAACCCCAATAAGCAGTGGGCAATGCTTCCAAATCCTTCTGGATAAATGCCTGTGACTACGATTTCAACTGTCTTGGTGACAATGGAACGGGTTACAGGGTGAAGATGTTCAAAGGTGTGAGTCCCTTCAACTCTGCGCTTAATCTCAGTCGCCCAGCGTTCTGGGTTGTGATTGCTCAAACTAATCGAAAGTTTGACCCCTGAAGGAATATTAAGAACTGCTAAGTCTGCAAGAATGCTTTCTAGTGCCAGTTCTGCTTTTTTAGCTTTGTCCTCGTGTAGCAGGGTGTGGTCACTTTGGGCTAGAGCCGCACTGCCCCAAAAGAATTGAACGTCTTTTAAGTCAAGCCGCGTTCCTTGTACATAACGCACCCATGCCCCATCTTTTGAGATGGTTTCGTGGTGCATGATGTTTCGGTTGCGAACTAGTGAGTATGCGGCTGGCATCATGATCGAAAAATCACCGATGATTGCCTTCCCATACCCTGCTCCTGAGTCTTTCCCAGCGATGAGGTCAGTTAGCCCGGATTTGGCTAACAAGTCCGCTTGAACTAGCCAGTTTTTGGCATTGGTGTATGTCGTTGTCATGGTTCAAAATTTTTTGAAAGTCTTGAATGGCGAGGATTTGTCAGGATTTTTAGGCAAATCTAGACAAATCCAGATATCCAGTTAGGGGTTAGCCATAGCATCACTTTCTGGCTTCTATTGCCTTTGTTTTGTGGCTGTTTTTGGCTGACAACTTTAAAGTAGCATTTTCTCAGAGAATTATCAGCATAAATAGAAGAATTAATTTACTTTTCTCAAAAAAAAATCAGACAGATTGTAGCTAAGTATCTGAGAATTAGCTACTGTCTTGACTGAGGTACACAATTTAAAGTTAAAAAATGCCAGCAGGTAAAAGACCACGAGTAATGTTTGTCACGAGCGAGCATGTAAAACAAGCGCTAGAGCGATGGGCAGAGGATGAGGATAAAACTGTTAGCAGCTTATTGGACGAACTTATAAAAGAAGTCTTAGTACAAAAGGGGTATCTAGAACCTCCAAAAAAGTTATTGAGCCAGAGTCCTCACAAAAATTAACAGAAGAAATCTCTTCATGCGTATCACACAGGAATTCGCCTGAATGTTATACTAATGAGCAAGAAGCGTATAACACAGCTAGCAAAACAGAGCTTATTATGAGCATTCCAATAGTTACCAGTCGCCAAGAAGGTGCAGCAGAGGTCAGGGTTTTCATGCTGGAAGATGAACGAGAGCAACTCAAGGAGGCTTGCACAAGTATGAAAACGAATATGAGCCACATTTTAAGAGTGCTAGCACTGCAATGGTTAACCGAACAGCACCAAACACCGCACGAATAGTATTAAAGGAAAACATGGTTCAAGATATATGTTCTCGATTAGAAAAAACTGAAACGGTGCTAGTTCATCTAGCACCGTTGATAAAATGGCTTATTCAACTGCTTAAGCACACTGCTTCAAGAGTTAACTGTCTATTGAAAGGGTGGATAGCGCAAGTGGATTTGTTTTTCAGGCAAATGCCTGAGTATTTGCAAGCCTGCAAAACAAAACAGATTAGCCTGTTTTGATACTGTCAAGCAGCTTTTCATGCTAACCTTACCAAAGTAAGTCTGCAAATCAGACTGAAATGAATCAATACAAAAAGGAGGCGGCAACGACACTAGCAGTATATTCGGATAGTCAAAATGGTAAGGGGAGTCGTTAGATAACAGTATTGATGTCCAAGACTTTGGCGGGTCAGACAGACACCAAATTGTTTGAAGAACTAACGAGGCCTCACGACTCGACCCCTGTTCGCAATCTTAGCATACAGGGTCGGTGTTTTATGCCTTTTTTTGGACAAATTGCAAAAAAGGCATCTGGCGCTACAATTTATCCCGACTCTAGATTTAAAGCGGAATGTTAGCAAGAGCTACTTAGATGCAAATAATTTAGACATAAATTTTACAGCTAGATGCCTCATATATGAGGATAGCATCGTGAATATTTTGTTTTTTCAGTTAAAAGCTGTTTTATTTTGCCTTGAGCTAAAGCGTAGGGCTGATTTCTGCATTTTTGACTATTCATAAACTAATTCCAAAGATTACACCAGCCGCTTGGTCAGCTTTGGAAGCAAGTAAAAAATAAGAAATCGGCTAGCTGCCCATACGCAAGACATACGCCTAGCAATTAGGCTACTAACCGTTTATATAACAATCTCAGTTTAACAATGTTTGCGTAGTTGAGGTAAAGTTAGCACAGCTTTAATCAGGTGACATCAACCCTATAAAACTAATCATGAGAGTTTCATGCTCTTAATTTCAGGTCTTTTAGTCAAGACGATTGGTTTCTTGTAAATCTGAAATTTTTTCTTTACTGAGTAGAGATAAAGTGGTTAGCCATTGGCAACACTTGATATCAGCACTGCTACTTTAGCCATTAACAGTGGGTAGCTCCGATGAATACAACCATTATCGGAGGTTATCAAAATGGCACAAACCAATGTAATTAGCATCAATGAAGCTAATGGAAACGACCAGCTAACTCAAAGCCATTGGCAAGAATGGGTTGTTGGTTCAGGTGTTGACCCAAAGTTAACAGCTTTGAATGTCCGTTCTCTATCGGGGACATCAATATATGAATATCTATTATGCGCCCTACCTCAAACTGCCAGACGTAACGATGGGCGACTGCGTGATGGGTACTTGAAACGATATGCCCACGCGGAAGCAGGTGCATGGTGGGTTAGCGGACTTGACCCGCTTAATGATTGGTTGCCGATGGACTGGGGACGGATGAAACCAGATTACCCCCGCCTGGAATGGGATAAGACTACACAGCAGCAAACTCAAAAGCCAGTCAAGTACGAATCACCACCCAAAACTCCCAACCGAGTTACCTACTTGAGAATGCCCCTACATTTATGGCGGTTGGTATCACTCCGGTATAACGTGCCGATGCCAGAACATATTACTGTTACCGACCAGGGAGAGGCGTTAGGTTTTTGGGCTTGGGTAATGGCACATCCCGAAATCCCTGTAATCCTTACGGAGGGCGAGAAGAAGGCAGGTTGTCTCCTCACACTGGGATTTGTAGCGATCGCACTGCCTGGAATCTGGAATGGCCGAGTGGGCAAGGAGGATTTAGAACGACTGCACCCTGATTTAGTCCCAATGACTCAAAAAGCAAGGGAGCAGGGGAGCAGGGAAGAAACTTGCAGTAAGTCTTCCCGTGAAGCATCTTTCCCCTCTGCCCCTCTGCCCCTCTGCCCCCCTGCCTCTTCTCAAAAGGGGCGTAAATTTGTTGTTCTGTTCGACTACGAAAGCAAACCCAAAACCAAACAGCAGATTTTTCAAGCCACACGCCGCACAGCTTCTGCAATTGTAGAACTTTGTTGCCAATGTGAAGTAGCGCTGCTGCCAGGGCCAGAGAAAGGAATTGACGATTGGGTTGTAGCTTTGGGGAAAAAGGCTGATATTGCCGTCACCACAATGATTGCTGATGCCTTGAGAATCAGCGAGTACAAGCAAAGATTTTTCATTAACCGAGCCAGGGGACTCCATAAGTCCAAGCCCAATGTGACAGTTAATACCCGCTATCTCTCACTTGCAATACACTCCCTACCTCAATCGGGGTTAGTTGGTTTGGTTTCCGATATGGGAACAGGAAAGACTGAAATTTTGGCAGTTCTCAGAAGAGAGAACCCAAACTTGAGCTTTTTGAACAATGGGCATCGGGTTACTTTGCTCAAGAATCTCAGCGATCGCTTACAAACAGCAATGTACTCCGCGATTTCTTGCGGGGATTGGGGTCAGGTAAAAGCTCTCAGCATTACCGTGGATTCTCTGTATAAAATGGCAAATGATTTACAGGCTTACGATATTCTATTTATTGATGAAGCCTGCCAGTATCTCGCTCACTTGCTCAAGTCCAAAACCTGCAAAGAACATCGGGGGGCTATCCTGGAAGTATTGGAATACTTGGTTTACAACGCCAAGCTGGTTGTTTTAGCTGATGCTCACTTGGATGATTTGACCATTGAGTTTTTCATGAATTTGCGACCGACTGGCGAAAAACCCTACATCATCAAAAACCTGTATCGCTCAGGTGGTCGTCAAGTTCATTGGTACGAGGGGAGAAACAGCAGCGCAATCGTTGCTGAGTTTCACGCTCAACTGATGTTGGGCAAAAAACTGATGATGGTCAGTGACAGTAAGCGCTTCATCAAAAAGTTAGAACGAGCGCTGAATGACGGGACATCGATGGATACGCCTGATGATACACCGGAATCAGCCGAAGACCGACAGCTACGGGTGTGGGCTATTCACTCGGAAAATAGCGGCTCTGAAGAGAATGTCATCTTTATCCGAGAGATTAACATTGCCATTAAGGATCTTGACGCTTTTTTAATTACTCCCAGTCTCAGTTCAGGGGTTGACATTTCCAGCTATCATTTTGATGCCGTGTTTGGCGTGTTTCATGCTGTCTCGCAGTCGGCTACAGAATGCGCCCAGCAGTTATGGCGGTATCGTCCAAATGTCCCCATGTATGTTTGGGTGGCTCCGCGTCCCCCCTTTGGTTACGCCGAAACCAATGCCCGACGCATCAAGGAAAGGATTCTTCAAACGAATGAAATGACCGCGTTTCTGATTCGCATTAACCGCGAGACAGGAAAACGTGGGGCTGAGAAGGATTGGGCATTAGATGCTAGTTGTCAGATTGAGGGGCAACGGAATTGGTCGATTAATAATTTACGGGCTGATTTGCGATCGCTCCTAGAAGAAATGGGCAATACTATTGCGCCTGTGGGTGATGCAACCGATGAGGGGGCTTCCCGGTGGATGAAGGCTGCGGGGATTGCCATCGATGAAGAGTATTACCGCAAAGTTGCCAACGCCAAAGATATTGATAGAAGGACTTATGCGGCTAGGCAGCACCAAGACTATCTCAAACCAGAATCCGTTTTGGAATGTGAGAAGTTCCGCATACAGGATACTTACGGGATGAGCGTAACTCCTGAACTGGTTGAGCAAGATGACGGGGGACGCTTAATTAAAAAGATTGTCGCACTGGAGGCAATTTTAGCCCCAAGCGGAGAGACAATTACCGATGACCTTGGGCGGGAGTTTGTGACACCGCCGAATATTGTGGTGGAGAGGGACAAAACGGAGCGCGATCGCTTGAGCATCTGCACCGACTGGAGTAACCATTCTACGTCCTGGCTTATGCGTCATCGGCTGGGATTGAGGGCAGTGTTGATGGATCTCATGTCTGGGGTTGAGATTAAAGGGGACGAAGCGATGATTCAGGTTTTGGCCCAGTTCTCAAAACGCAATGCCTCTCACGTTAAAGGCATTCTCAATCTGACCATTCCCCTTGATGAATCTCCTGTATGGATTTTGGGCCAGTATCTTTCTCAACTCGCACTGTCCACTGAATCACGGCGACCGCTTGAAGATGGGAAACGGGTTAGGTACTATCGGCTGAATACTGAGGATGTCGAGTTCGCCCAACAGGTATTGGAGTATCGTCAACGGCAACGGGAGGAGAGGGAACGCAAACGCCAAGAGTCACTTGAGCGAGATGCGGCTTACGCAGCTAGAATGCAGATGCAATATGGGATTAACCCGCCGTCCACACCCCCCATTAATGAAGATGGAAGTAATAATCGGGGGGGTATGGACACAGATGAAGCAGACAGTATTTCTTGGTGGGAACGGGTCAAATATTATGCTCAGTTGGCGATTGAGCGGGTTGAATATGGGGTGGAGTCAGTTAAAGAATTACTCAGTACACTAACGATTGATGAGCGGTGGGGCGTGATCTTCAAGTTTGAGGATATTGACCCGAACAAGTTTGCTCAACTGGTGGCAGATGCCCCCGATTGGGTGGAATGGATGGCGTAAATCATCCCCTGATTGAGTTGAATAGAATATAAGTAGGTGGACAAAAATATTTACTGGAGTTGTGAGCGTAATTAAATGAAGCGTACCCCCTGAAGGGGATCTTGCTACGCGCAGCGTCAGAAGAGAAGCAAGGAGAAAGGCTTCTCTTTGCTTCATTTGGCAACTTTTGGAGACGCTACTGTGCGTTCGCGATAGCGTCTGCTTTGGCTTTACGCTTCATTCGCAATGACATTGTGTAATTAATTCTGCCCAATTACTTATCGAATGAACTGTCAGGCTTTTGGTGCATTAGACATACACCAATGCCAAAAGGGGAAAACTGTACGTCCTTGGCTGAAGCTTTGTCCAGCAAGCATCTTAGCTACTGATTTTTGATGCTTATGCTATCTTCAGTACAGATCAGCGCTTAACGTTCGTCCTTCTTCATTAGCAAGAGTTTCAGTTCTCTTTACGTTTTTTAACATAGTTTGGTTGATGACAACCGAGTTGCTTAATTCTTAAAAAGTTACGAAATTGGCTCCTACAATCTCGTAGTCTTAGGAATGAAATGAATTTCAGGAGGACGCTAATGACAAACAGTAAAATCCGAAAGATTTTACAACATACTTACCAGCTTGGTAGAGCGGTGAGTACACTATTCATCCTCACAACTTTTGTCAGCCCAGTGACTGCACAATCGCTCAGTCCAGATAAGCCAGCACCATTACATTCTGGAGTCAATTCCAGTGTAGCAGACAGTTTTGTTGGCCCCCATTTCTACTACTTTCTAGCCGGCCCAGGAAAAGTGGATATTCACATCAAGTTCACATCTATGGGGTTGTTAGGTAACGCCAATACAGCCACAATTGGAATTGATTTATATGATGAAAGACAAACTTGGAAAATTCATAAGGATTTAACTTCAAATGGTACAACTGCACAATTAACTTTCCCTGGTGATTTAAAGCAAAAAACTAAAGTGATTATGCGTATTCAGCCACCTCCGAGTGGTTTAATTAGAACTGGGGGTAACTATGAAGTGCAACTTCTAGGTGCTGTTGAGTATGACAGCAATACAGCATCTGGGCAGCAAGACCAGATAGTGAAGACTTACCAAATCATGTCATGTATTCAAGACGTTTATGAGTGCGGTGTTGCAAAGTTCTATCCTGATGGAACTTTGAAAATTTCTGATGGTCACACGGGGACATGGAAACTTTTTGATTCCGAAGCAAATATTTATGTTTTAAATATTAGCGGTCACAATTTGAGTGTAAAATTGATGCCAGGAAGAGGCTTAGTTGAGCCGAATAATGTGAATTCCATTCTTTTCCAAGAAGTTAGGTAATGTAGTTCTGGTATTGTTGATAAAAAAGCATTGAGCCAAAGTTTCGCATCTCTCTTGTCAGGAGTAGGCTTGCAGAAATTTCAAAACGTACCTTTTTCTGAAACGGTACATCCTGAAGTTGTTTCTACTTGTGTATTTGTTCGGCTGGCGTGAAAGGAGGAGTATCTTTGCTATCAAGTATCAAGGGAAACATTTTGATGAAGGTAGTGAGAGCAATTATTGCAACGCTAGTATTAGGAGTAATATTAGGAAGTCCTAGAGCCGACGCGAAAAATTCCCCAACAACAAGAGAGTTAATTTTACTTTTAGCACAAGTCAATGCACCCGATGTTGAATTCAACATCAACCGAGGTCTTACCCGTCTTCATTCAGGAGACATGAAAGGCGCAATCGAAGATTTTAACCAGTCTTTACGTATTAACCCTAATTATGCTGATGCCTATTATAACCGAGGTCTTGCCCGCGCTAATTCAGGAGATCAGCATTTAGCAATTGCCGATTTGCAAAAAGCATCTGACCTGTTTAAACAACTTGGAAACACAAGCTCTTACCAAGCAGTTCTGGACAAAATTAAACAAATAAACTCTGCCACTCCCCAGCCTGACCACCTTCACTAACCTCGCTTTGTGCAATTTTGTAGAGAGACGAATTATTGGTTAAAAATATCGTCAAATAACTTTCGCTGTTTGCTGACCATAAATACCTTTGGTTCATCATCAATTTCATTTTTTTCTTGACTGCCACATATCGTCATTCTTTTTGACTGCCACAAATGGCGTTACCGTGCCAATTTGGGAAAATTGTACGCTAAGGGATTGATGCTAACCTCAACGCTATGAAAATCAGTTGTTTTGAGCAAATGGCATACCTGTATTTATCACTTTTAACTCGAATTAGTCTTGGAAGATGGTGCAGAGTAGTAACAATACTCTGCACCATCAAAAAAAATTAACGCCCCAAATCTAGACAGACAAAGACTTTCAGCCTTAGCGTACAATTTTCCCGTTTTGGCACGGTGATGCCGAGCATGTCGATCATTTCATTGCCCGCACTGCCGAGCTTCGTGGAGGGACTGTAGATGCAATGGCAGGCTATCGGAACCTGATGGTCAGTGACGTGGTTGATGGCGCACGCAGTTTTAATGTGAATGACTGGTCAACGCGCCAAGTTTACATTGCACTGGGTAACTTTATGACCAGTGCCGCGAGTGCCGCGTTACTCGGTGTTGACACCTGCCCAATGGAAGGAATTGAACCTGTCAAATACGATAATTTGTTGGGGCTGACTGCCAAAGGCTTTATGACAGTCGTAGCTTGTGCGGCTGGCTATCGCTCTGAAGAAGACAAGTATGCTTCACTGGCAAAAGTAAGGTTCCTCAAGTCAGAAGTCTTAGAAATCTTATAGAACCCATTTAATATCTTTCTTCATCTGAAGTGTCGGGGCTTGTTGGGTGTAAGCCTTGGGTGAAGTAGGGGGAAGTGTGATTTTACCCCCTGCATGACCAAATTTTGAACCATAACGTGACCAGATCAGCGCTTAACGTTTGTCCATCTTGGAAGTAAAGGTAAAGATTATTACCTTCTTGTGGGTGTATACTTTCCATAAAATAGCTAGCTATATTAATTTTTCAAGAATTAATTAATAACCCATGATAGAAACCATCAATCATTCTCAAGAAACGGCAATTCTGGAGAGCTTTCTAGAATTGGTGAAATCTCCTTATGGAGATTTCGCTGCCATTGGTAAGCTTTCCCATTTTCTCAATGATCCAGATACGCTCCAAAAAATTGTGGCATTTCTAAGCCTGACCCCCCAAGGCAAACAAGCTTTTGTAGACCGCCCCTTGCTGGGAAAAATCGATTTACAGCAATTGCATCAATTACCGAACCATACACTGGGCTATCTGTATGCGGATCACATGATTAGAAAAGGATTAACTCCACCACCTGTCAAGGAAATTGCAAACGATCCGTTTATGTTTTTGGGTGTTCACATTGGTGAAACTCATGACATCTGGCACGTGGTTACAGGGTGTGATACTGATAAACCTGGTGAGGTGAAACTAGAAGCTTTTTATACCGCACAATTGGTTCCAGACCGTTTATTTCTAGCCCTGATTGCTAAGAATTTGCTCAAAACCGCAATGTACGAAGTCGGACTCTGTGAGCAGATTATGGATGGGTTGACGCAAGGCTTCCTGATGGGAAAACGGGCAAAACCTCTGTTTGGCATCGAATGGAACAGATTATGGGAAACACCCTTACAAGACGTGCAGACATCTTTGAATATTGCACCGATTTAAGTGCTTACGCAGTTCTTCTCGAAAAGAAAAAGCGTCAGGATTAATTGATAATAATTGGCAATAACTTCAGAGTGGCGCGACTATCAACGGAATCATAGGCATCTTGGCGTAGTAGACTGTCCATAAATAATATGTGTGGTAAATTCATAACTTGTTTACATTATTTTTCTTAAGCACCTGGGTATCTCAAGCGTGAAGATACCCTTTTATCTATTTAGGTAAATACTCGCCTAATTGATTTTTAAAAGCATTCAATTTTGACTTAGATTCAATTTTTTTCTTAAAAAAGACTATGAACTCTACAACGAACTACAACCGCGCGATCAAAAAAACCATTCTACAAAGTTACAGGACTGCTCAATGAGTCAGGGAAACTAATAAAGCCTCTGGAATACGTGGTGAGGCGATGAGGAGAACTTAAAGATAAGTGAAAGGCAGGTAATCCCACCTGATAAAAATGAATAAACCTCTGGTAGGTAATAGTTGCATATCAGATTGACGAAGAGATGACAAAATCATGACGAAAGTGTGACGAGATTCATGAGGCTGTGAAACACGAAAAGTAACAAATTATTGACTTGTTGTATATAAAATTAATAACATT
>NZ_NOLK01000082.1:0-35125 GCF_002245985.1 Nostoc sp. 'Peltigera membranacea cyanobiont' 232 | reverse complement strand
TTTTATGTTTGATTATTTCTCGTCCTTCATCATATTAATTCAGTATTATTTTCTTAATTATCCTGACTTTTCGCTTTTATCTTGACTGTAATCTTTTTATACTTCAAGTTGAAGTGCGGAATGTGGGATACATTTAAAATGTGTGGTTTACTTCCGCCGTGCTGTACTAGTTTGTCCATTAGTCGCTCATGAGCGATCGCACAGTGACTTGTAATTCATTTAAGTTGATTGTTCGTTGCCAACTTCGTGGAAAGCCGCCAACGCCTCTTCTAAGTGGTTAAAAAACCGATTAGCACCGATTAAATCTGTCAGCCCGTCCAGATCGAATTGGACTTTTACCTCTGGCGGCAGACCCGACAGGACAAAAGTTACGTTCTGAAGGGATAATTCCTTGACGACATCCCGAATCGTTTGGGATGCGGAGTAGTCAATTTCAGTAATTGCTCTGGACTCCAGAATGAACCACTGCACGGGTGATTCCGCATTTTTCACGAGATTTTGCACCTCCTCTGAAAAGAAGCTGGCGTTAGCATAAAACAAGTCTCTACTAAACCGATAAACGATCAGACCAGATGCTGATACACTCCCAATACGCACAGGAATCGGCTGCCATAATCTCTGAGCATCGGGAATAATGATGGCAGAATGAGGTCGGTAACTATGACGCACGTGCAAGATCAACGACAAAATAATTGCTAAAACAATACCCTCTTTAACACCGATAAAAACAACCGTACCAGTAGTGACAAGCGCAAGATAAAACTCGTCACGATGGGTTGAAAATATTGCCTGCATTCCCTGAATGTCAATCAATTTTAGCCCAATCAAAAATACAATTGCTGCTAAAACCGCATTCGGCAAATAGCTAATTGGTTGAGTGAAGAAGAGGATGACTACTAACACCACTGCTACTGTAGTCAGTTGAGCTACTTGGCTTTGTCCTCCTGCTGTGTCAACAATTTCAGTTTTGGTTGGGCTACCATTGACTACAAAGGTTCCACTCATCCCCGCCGCCAGATTCGCCAGAGCTAGACCCTCAAGGTCAATATTTTCTTGAAAGTCTTCGTTGTATCGGAAGGCGTAAGCGCGTGAGGTCGCTGCACTTTGGGCAACAATGACGATACAGCACGATAGGGCAATGCCAAATACTTGCGGAATTTCACTCAGAACAACAGTGGGCAACCCAAAGGATGGCACTCCACTGGGGATAGATCCAACTACCATCACACCATGACTGGCAAAGTTAAACAGCCAACTGGCAATAATTGCTATTATTACAGCCAGCAACGCACCTGGAAATTTTGGAAGCAATCTGTCGCATAGTTTAATGGTAATCAAGACTGCTAGAGAGATCGCGATCGCTAATGGGTTAGCATGGGGCAGACCTTCAAAGGTATTAATGATTTGCTGGATTGGATTATTTCCCCCACCCTTAAGATCCAACAACCCACCTAATTGACCGATCGCTACTTGAATTCCTACCCCAGTCAAGAAACCTACCAACACGGTACGCGACAGAAAATCCGCTAGGAAACCCAGTCGAAACAGGCGTGCTAACAGTAAAAGTCCAGCTACTAAAATGGCGACTAATTCTGAATCGGCTAAATATTGGGAACTCCCCAACACTGCCAAGCCTGATAGCCCAGCCGCTAGGATTGCAGCTGTTGCAGAGTCGGCAGCGACCACCAGATGGCGAGAAGATCCAAAGAGCGCAAACGCCAAGGCTGGAAGAATAAGTGTATAAAGACCTGTGGCAATGGGCGTTCCGGCAATCTTTGTGTATCCCATGACTTCTGGAATGCCTAGTGCTGCTAGCACAATACCCGCAACGATATCATTCCCAATTCTGGCTCCGGCCATTGGTAAAATTCCCTGAAACAGGCGAAATCGCTTTTTAGTTGGATGCTGGGCTGTATTTACGTTCAAAGATGGGGTCGAATCCCAATTCTTTTCTATTCCCCTTGCTCCCTGCTCCCTGCCCCTTTTCCTCTTTTTCAAATCCTTGTCCAAAATTATTCCTCGATTGCCTTAATCTGCCCTGCTGCAACTGCATCAGCTAGTGCTTTGTAATCCCTCTCGGTCTGATCGGCGTAAGCTACTGCAAAATTAGCGATCGCCCGATCGAATGTGTCACTCTGACCGAGATAACCACTAATAATGAATCGATTCCCCGAACGGGCATGACTCCGCGCCAGTGCCCAACCACATAAATGGCAGTAGCCCTTCAAATCTGTCTCCGACATTCCTTCAATCTCGACGGAAGTTTTCATATCTCTGAGTTGCCGCAGGTAGAAGTCATGCCCACTATCGCCCCTTGTCCAGCCCAGGAAGATATCGCTTGCTTCTTGCATCAGATGCTGTCCTGCTACAACCCGTTGGGCATGGTTCTCATAACTACTTTTCCCGGCATAGGGTTCCAGTACTGAAGCACGAGCTTCTTTAATTTGTAGAAATAAAGGGTCATTATCCCCTGTCACCAGGAGGGCAACACCACAGCGTGTACCGACACTGCCAACACCCACTACCTTCATTGCTACATCAACAATCTGATATTGGTCTAGTAAAATACGGGAATCCTCACGTAGGGTTTTCCGATATTTATGAAAAACGGATAACATTTCTGATGCAAGCGGATCTCCAGGTGACGGATGGAATAATAAGGGAGGATTGTCAATAAAACGGCGCTGTCCTTTCACCGTTTCGATTAATTTATCCAGATCAAAAACAGGCTTGAACGCCCTTGCTTTTTTCACTTCACTTTTGACAATATTTAGTTCTTTAGTGTGAGAAGTAAAAGTGAGTAGCGATTCCACCCCAATGTGGGCATACCATACCTCCAGAGCAGTCATTTGGGCGTACTCATTTATATGTTCTCGGTAAGACTGCACAGATGCGATCGCTGCTGCCCAACTAATTTTGTCTTTTAGTTTGAGGTATCTACTTGCTACCACAATGCTTGCAGCTAAACGCTTAACATCCCATTCCCAAGGGGCCCAAAGGGTTTCGTCGAAGTCATTGACATCAAAGACGAGATTTCTCTCTGGTGTACCGTATCCACCAAAGTTCGACAAATGGCTGTCTCCACAAGTCTGAACTTTGATTCCAGTCTTTGGAGTTTCGCTCAGATCGGCTGCCATGATATTGGCTGCCCCTCTCAGAAATGCAAAAGGAGATGCCAGCATTCGTCCATACCGAATCGGTACTAATTCCAGCAATCTTCCTTGGTTGGATTCCTCCAGCAGCGCAACTGAGTCAGGACGATTGGCGGCAGGTTTCCACTCTTCATGGCTAGATCGCGGCACTTTATCCCGTAGGGCTTTTCCCATCGCGCTACCTTCAGCACGAGAGAGCCACTGTGAAGATAAGTTCTGATTTTGCATTTAGGGTTGACCCATCAGTGAGAGGTTAAAGCTATTTAGCTCTTGTCAATAAGTAATAGTAATTGATTGATATTATCCAGAATATCGGGTTCGTCAACAGAATTTTTAGGTTAGCGATGCCGAACTAACAGTCTGTCTCCACTGGGGTTTAGACTAGATTTTCAACTGCTATATAGCAGGAGGAGGTGCATTCCCCGGATTTCTCACCGATGCTCAAAGCCTATGCTTGTGCAGGGGAGAGTTATTGTAAAAGTTCTTTCCCCTCTGCTCCTTCCCTCAAGCTTGTGAGAAATGCGGGATTGCTCCTCCCCCTCTCCCCATACACGATTATCATTCCGATCAAGGGTATTTTGAGTCTTTTAACTTATTGACAACTTTATCTTAACCTATTACGGATGTTACTATATTTACTTTCTAGCCTCTTACTCTTTTGAGTAATGCATAGCCAAAAGGCGATCGCTGACGCGCTACTAATCGCTTGCTTGGGCTTTTGCATCAGACCTACGGATTTTTTCTACAGCTGTCAATTGTTGAATTGTTGCATTAAGAATCAATTTTACTTTTGCTGTCTCCATACAAAGTTGTACTCTTTCTCAACAGCCGCTAACAGCTTTGCCTGCAACGGTGAAAGATAAAGATGCGGTTTGGCTTACCCAACCCCTGCAACAGCGAATCCACAGCCTCGTCACGCCTTGCCACTTGATGCAACTGCCGTAACCTCACACATAGCTGCTGCTTCATTCACTTTCGTGTAATTGCCCTTACCTCAAAACAAAAAATCACCCCGCTATATCCTTCCCACTCTTATAGTTCATCGCTCTGGGTTTCCTCTTGCCTATAGGGACTACTTTCGATTGCTTCGGAGGTTGAGGCGGACGGCATTGCTCACAGTAGAGTGGTCGGACACCAAAAGTTTCTCTTTGTGTGGGTTGCTCACACTGCTTACATACGAAGTTAAAAACGCGAGTGTGAATTTCCCGCTTGTGCGCTCTGACAGTGTACTCTCGGACATCGATTGTTTTGCTTGCCATTGCTTATTGCAATTAGTAACTTTTTGGATCTTAGCTTTTGCTAAGAAGATTTCGTATCCACTCGGTAAAACGGGGTAGAAAGAAAAAATCAGAATGCAAATTGGTAGACATGGCGTTATAAGCTAATCGGCATTTAAGCTGCATAATATAAATGCAGAGTCGCTTGAAAATAACTATGCCACCACCAGCCAAAAACTTTTTAACTTCGGAACAAGTTACTCAGTTGCAGCAAGCTCTTAAGGAGAGCGAACTACCGCACGTCAGGGAAAGAATTTTAATTATTTTGCTCCAAAATGATGGCAGGACACAACAAGAAATTTCTAGATTTTTGGGATGTTCCCCAAGGACAGTAGCATATTGGTGTATGCATGGAGATCCAGATAACCTACAAACAATACAAAAATAAACGAGAGTATAAACATAACCGAAAAGCCACTCCTGAGGATATTGAACTGTTATTAAAAACAGTTGATGAAGAACCATCAGATTTAGGTTATGAATTTGGTCGATGGACGGCAGAGAGATTAGCTACATATTTAACAGAAAAAACAGGAATTGATTTAAGTAGTTCTCAAGTGAGGAGGATATTAAAGCGAAAAAAGTATAGTTATATCTGGGCTAAATATGACCTTGAAGACAAACAAGACCCTTTAATTAGAGCAAAGTTTCAAGAGAAGCTTGCCCAATATTTAACAATAGCAAGAGAGCAGCCCGAGCAAATGCAGGTATGGTTTTGGGATGAAAGTGGGTTCAGTTTGCGTGTGATTCGCCGGAAGAATTGGGGTAAGCGAGGAAAACGCAAAAATCTTACAGGTCAACGTCGGCGTGGTCGGGCGGAGCCGGAGACGCTCCGCCTCCGGTCAATGTCATGGGAGGAATTAGAGAAGGAGATCGAAAACGGGTATGCTTTTTCATTAAAAAAGGTGAGGGGGATATTTTCTATGAACAGTTACAGCAACTAAATAAATTAATTAAAGAAGAATGGATAAGTCAAGGGAATTGCGCCGAGAATTTTCAGGAGCATGGCCCCAGGATTATTCTAATTTTAGATAATGCTAGTTTTCATAAACGCAAAGATATTCTCACTAAAATTTCTCAAGAACTCCCTAACTTCATACTAGAATTTTTACCTCCATATAGTCCTGACTACAATATCATCGAATTAGTCTGGTATTCATGTAAGGAATACATTGCTCATCGTCTATTTAAATCAGTAGATGAGTTGAAGTCTTTATTAGATAAACTATTAAATCAGGGTGAGTTAGTCATTAAGTGGCATCGAAAGATAAAAAACAAGGACAATAGTGGCTATGTTGCAATTTAAATGCCGATTAGCTTAAACTATGACATATGATGCAAAAATCATCTAGTGAGAACTTAGGATCTGCACTGCTGCAAACTATCGATACCAAAGAGATTGCAGATGAATCAATGCGTCGGACAGTAGAAATATTACTTAACCTGATAGAACAGCAACAAGCAGAAATAGAAAAGCTACGTGAAGAAAATCAAAAATTGCGGGATGAAAATAACCGTCTCAAGGGCGAACAAGGTAAACCAGACATCAAAGCCGATAAGAAGAAAGGGTTTAAAAACGACCACTCATCAGAAAAAGAACGAAAAACTCCAACAGAACATCATAAAAGAAGTAAAAACGAGACTATAAAAGTAGATCGAGAAGAGATAGTTACTTACCCAAAAGAAAAACTACCACCAGATGCAGAATTTAAGGGTTATGAAGAAGTAATCATCCAAGACATTTTGCTGACAACAGACAACGTATTATTCCGTAAACAAAAATACTACTCACCGCAAACAGGAAAAACTTATTTAGCACCCGTACCAGAAGGTTACGACGGAGAATTCGGTCCGGGAATAAAAGCCTTAGTAATGAGTCTGTATTACGGCGGAAACATGACGCAAGGGAAGCTTCTGGAATTTTTAGAAGATATTGGTATTTCGATGAGTGCGGGATATCTATCAAATTTATTAATCAAAAATCAAGAAGTTTTTGTTGCAGAGTATAAAGAAGTATACGAATCAGGTCTAGCAAGTAGTCCGTGGCAGCATTTTGACCAAACCGGAGCGCGTGTAGCTGGAGTCAACCATACAACGAATGTAATTTGTAACCCTTTATATACAATATATCAGACAACACGAAACAAAGACCGTTTGATGACTTTTTGGAAAAATTCTGGATATACTACCGAAAATTATTAGCTTACCGAGATTCTCCACTGCCGGATAAAGCCTCGGAACTTAGGTCTGAATTTTGGACGCTTTTTAGCAAAGAAACTGCTTACGAGCAGTTAGATGAGCGAAAACGATTAACTGCCGCTAAAGCTTCTGAGTTGCTTCAAGTTTTGGAGCATCCAGAATTACCTTTGCATAATAATCCTGCGGAGTTGGCTGCTAGGACTATGGTGCAGCGACGCAATATTAGCTATGCTACCCAAACAGAACTTGGTACGAAAGCATGGGATATTTTTATGTCCCTTGTTGCCACTACTCGCAAGTTAGGTGTCAGCTTTTTTGAGTATATGCGTGACCGGATTCTAAAAATTGGTGATATTCCCTGTTTGGGTACTATTATTCGTGAAAAATCTTCTTCTAACCCATTTGGTTGGTCATGGATGCCAGAATAATTCTCTACCCCGAAGTATTGAGGGGATACAAGATTTCAATGCTCTGGGTAAACATAATCACCCTTTTGTGAATAGGAATTTTCATGGCTACGCCAAAGCCAGAGTGAGAGTTGCAACGACCAAACCCAACTGCAACACCTCACTACATTGAAAAATCACAAACATTTGGAGTTAATCATGGATATCCAAGCTACTCTCACCTTGACGATCCAAGCAGTCGTTATGAGCTTTGTTGCGCTGATGGTTTTCGATTTCATAGATGGTTTGTGGGTTGTACCTTTGCCGCCAATCGGATGGGAGCCATCGGTTATTGAACAGCCCAAAGTTTCTGCAACTTCCCCACAACCTACTCCACAACAGGAAATCCAACCACAAGCCACTCCAAGGGCAATCGCATTTGAGAAGATTTCCCCCGCATTCCTCACAAGTTTGAAATGCAGAGGGGCGGAGGGGAAAGAACTTGGCACATTGAACTCTCCTCTGCTCCCACTAGTGAACCGGCACTTGCACAGGCTTTGAGCATCGGTGAGAAATCCGGGTCAAACGGCTACGCCAAAGCGAAAGTGATGTATTCATATAATAGATATGGTCAGCCTTATAGCCACGCAAGGAACTCTGTTTGACCTAGAAACAGTTCTGGATTATGGGCAATCAATCCTCAACGTTGCTCAAGAACTCACCAAATCACTGATTGAGCAACGGACTATCTCCACCAAGACAATCCAAGCCCAGATGAATCGCTATTTTCTAGGCACTGCCGCATCTGGTGCATGGCAATGGAAAGACGCTTACGAAGCTATTGAAGTGGCGCAAATCTTATATCTGCGTCATCTGGGAATTAAGATTTTATCACTACAACCTCAAGTGGTTGTGCAACAATTAGAAGAATTAACAGCCCTGTGCCCAACGCATACTCGCCGTAGTGAAGAATCAGTACAGCTTCAGCAATTCTCCACCCCTCTGCCGCTTGCTTATCTGGTAGCCAAAGCAGGATTTATACAAGCTGATGATTTGATTTTGGAGCCAAGTGCCGGAACTGGTTTGTTAGCACAAATGGCTAAACTGCACAGTGCAAGTCTGATGCTCAACGAGCTTGCACCCGATAGAAGTAAGATTCTGCGGCGATTATTCCCTGGTACACCATTATTCTCAGTAAACGCGGAACAAATTAACGACTATCTGGTTGGCAAGACTCAGCCCTCAGTTGTTCTGATGAATCCACCTTTCTCTGCATCTCCCAAAATCAACAGTCGTAATCCCGACGCAACAAAAAGGCATATCAACTCGGCATTGCAAAGACTGGCTGACGGTGGGCGGCTGGTTACAATCACAGCCAATTGGTTCTCTCCGGCTAACCCAAGCTGGCGAGAGACTTTCCTTAAGTGGCAATCGGAAGTGCGAGTTCTACTATCTGTTGGGGTTAACGGCAAGGTGTACTCAAAACATGGTACACAAATCGATACCAGAATCACAGTGATCGACAAAGTTCCGGCTGACTCCAGCGAAATCCCTTGTATTACTGAAACTTTGGATCTGCCTGAAATACTGGCATTAATTGAGCAGTTGGCACAGAGGTCTTCGTGGGAACGCTCAGATATCAAAGCTGCTGCGAAGGCAATAGTTGTTCAATTGCCAAAACGCACTACAGTTGCACAACCAGAAACTGTTTCCTCTCTTCCAGACGACATAGTAGTGTTGGAATACGAAGTCGTCGAGTGGTTTGCTACTGAAGGACTCAAAGATACTTTATATGAAACCTATCGCCCACAACGAATCCGAATTAAAGATGCTTTACCTCATCCTTCCCTACTTTGCGAAAGTGCAGCCCTAGCACTTGTCTCGCCACCAGCACCAACCTATAAACCACATCTTCCACAAAACATTGTCACACAAGGCTTATTGTCAGAGGCACAACTTGAAAGCGTTATTTACGCAGGTCAGGCGCACTGTGAATTTCTGTCTGGGTCTTATATTGTGGATGATTCTTGGGATAATGTGACTGTAGCGGCAACTGGCGAAGAAAATGCCGTCAAATTTCGTCGTGGCTGGTTCTTAGGCGATGGGACAGGTGCGGGGAAAGGAAGACAGTGTGCAGGAATCATCCTCGACAACTGGTGTCAGGAACGAAGAAAAGCAATCTGGGTATCAAAGAGTGCTGCTCTTATTGAGGACGCACGTAGAGATTGGTGTGCCCTCGGAGGTAATGAAAAAGATATTATCGACCTGAGCAACATTAAGCTTGGCGATCCTATTCCCTTCACCCAAGGCATCCTATTTTGCACCTATTCAACCCTACGATCCCAAAAGAACGGTAAAAGTCGGCTCAAGCAAATTGTTGACTGGGCAGGCAAGGACTTTGAGGGAGCGATCGCTTTCGACGAATGCCATGCAATGGGCAACGCGATGGCGCAGGAAGGTAAACTCGGTATGGTTGCAGCATCCCAGCAAGGCATTGTTGGGCTGCGGTTGCAAAACGCATTACCGCAGGCACGGGTTGTCTATGTCTCTGCGACTGGAGCGACGAAGGTTTCTAACCTGTCTTATGCAAATCGGCTAGGACTTTGGCAGACTGGCGACTTTCCGTTTACCTCCCGTGAGGATTTTGTGGAATCCATTGAGGGCGGTGGTATTGCCGCGATGGAAGTCGTAGCCAGGGATCTCAAGGCTTTGGGACTGTATCTGGCGCGGAGCCTCAGTCTAATAAAGCTTGAGCTTAAAATTTTGATTATTCGGAAAAAATCATGCTAATTATATGGAATTGCTCAAGGCTACTCAACTACCTGGAAATTTATAACTACATTCAGCAGATATACTGTATAATTTATTACAACTAATTTTTAACGTAATTAATTTTATGAAACAATCTGATTTATTAGCATCTATAGGGATTGTGATATCTTTGGTTAGTTTTTTTGTATCAGCAATAGTTGCATACTATACTTATTTTAGACCAGCAGACCCAAAAATGCTAGTTGGAAAGAACTTACTGTTTTTTCCCAGCTATTTTTCTGATGCTAAAGGCAATAAAGTATTTGGAGGTATTTCATTTTTTTTACCTATAACTTTCTATAATTGGAGATCAAAAGGAACTTCAATAACCCAAATACGGTTAGCTATCGGTCGTAAAGATAACCCTAAAAAATATTTTGATATGGTAGCTGCTACTTTTATAACTTATATAGATGATAAGGCACAAAATAGTGAAGTAGCTCAACCAATTCCGCTTCCTAGTCAATCAACAGTCAGCAAATTTATTAGATTTGATTAGAATCCTTTTGGAGAAAAATTTGAGATCAAAGCAGGAGAATATGAATTAATAGTTCTTGCTTGGGTAGGAGATGATAAAGAAAAAGCGAAATTAACAGAGAATTTCCCTTTTTTTATTAACGACTTAGAAGCTGAAACTTATAACCAAGCTTTATCAAAAAATACTCCTATCAACCCGGTCTGTGTAATCCTTGATAACAGTTCAAATTTTCAGAATGTTTGGACAAAAGACAATTTAAAAGCGACTTATGGAATAATGAATTAAAATAACCATAATAGCATCAACTTTATATCAATTTAAATAGTGAAATCTTTATAAAGATATATTTGATCTAAAGATTTTATCTTATTTTAAGTTATATCACTATATCTATAAAAAGTAGAGAGCAAAAACTCATGTCTAAAGAACATCCAATATACAGTAATTTTAATTTATCAAATGCCCAGTTCGCAGGTGGACTAGTCAACGCCGACACGGTAAATGCAGGACAAATCGGCGGCAACATCACCAACTATAACCCCGAACAAAAGCAAAATCTCGCCCAAGCCGCCGCCGATATTCAGCAACTTCTCAACCAATTAAGCCAGACAAACCCCACGACTACCACATTGGAGAAGATGGGGAGCAATGCGATTTTGTGAGGTGCTTAAAATTCAGGTGCTAAATCACATATTTAGGGGTGCGATCGCAGTCAAATAACTGTTTTTATTGAGAATCTAGGTTCGTAACTGAGAATAAAAGTCCGATCTCACTTTTTCGCATTGCTCCCGAGAAGATGAGCGTTGTGGCTAAGGCAGTCGATGAGATTGAGCGTAACCCGACACTGAAAGCAAGAGTAATTGGTGCGTTGAAGGCTGGGGGAACAGAAGCATTGAAGGAATTAATCGATAATCATTTGATTAATATACTGCTGGCATCAATCGACGGGTGGCAGGATGCGGAGTAGTTTGTTTGAACCTATCCCACTATTCTAAAAATCTCTACTTTTTGTCGTAAAATGTGTTTCAAAAGCTTAATTTTTCATTTTCATTTTTCAATAAGCTTCAGTTTTGTAGCACAAATATTATTAGTGGGATAGATTCAAAAGCAAAGCAAGCGAACGCAAGTCATAAACAGGTAGCACGGTCAACGTCAACACTGTTAACTCAGAACAAATAGGTGGTAATATTCACAACAACAACGCTGATTCCTGCCCAAACCGATCCATGCCTGACTCAGAAGACCCAAAGCAAGTCTCCAGCAACGACTTACGTAATGCCCAGTTTGGCGGCGGGTTGGTTAATGCTGACACAGTGAATGCTGGGCGAATTGGCGGCGATATCGTCAATAATTACAATTATTACAATGAACAGCCTAACCAGAAAATAGAAATTAATTGGCATCAAGTTAGCTCCTCACTTTTAAATGAGCATCTGCGACTCACAACAAATCCGCTAACAATGGGCGAAGGGATTACCTACTGAACCGAGCAAGTGTATGTGCCATTGGGACTGGTAGAACGAAAAAAGCAGAGTCGGCGAAAAGAAGATGTTTTGCCAGAGAAAGGTTCAGAGCTTTATCACGAAACAGAAATTAAGCAAACGTTTGAGCCTCAGCAGTTTCTAGAGCAGGTACTAAGAGACAGACAAAGCCCCCAGAGTCAGGGAAAACGCATTGCGATTATTGGAGAACCAGGAGCAGGGAAAACTACACTGTTACAGCAGATTGCCAAATGGGTATCGAAGGAGATTGAGCAGTCGGTTGTGATTTGGGTTTCTCTGGCTGATTTGCGATCGCACGAACTAGAAACATATTTATTAGAGGTATGGTTGCAAGCAGTAGCAAGAAAAGTATCCACTAAGTAAATTGGGGTAAGGAGAAAAAAGAAGAAGGAAGATTGTACGCCTTGTGTCGTAGAATATGACACATGACGCAGACAGCACCCGCAGAGAAATTAATGACCGTATTGCTGCAATCTATCGACCCGAAAGAGATTGCAGACGAGTCACTGCGTCAAACAATAGAACTATTATTGAACCTGATAGAGCAACTCAACTCAAAAGTCAAAGATTTAGTTGAAGAAAACCAAAAACTACGCGACGAAAATAACCGCCTGAAGGGAGAACAAGGCAAACCAGATATAAAAGCCAATAAAAATATTGGATTTCAGAATGACCACTCCTCAGAGAAAGAACGAAAAGTTCCAACAAAGCATAGTAAAAGCAGCAAAAATGCGACTATCAAAGTTGACCGAGAAGAGATAGATCAAACAGGTGCGCGTGTTGGTGGAGTTAATCATACAACTAATATAATTTGTAACCCGTTGTACACAGTCTACCTTACCACCAAAAACAAAGACCGCTTGAGCGTACTCAAAGTATTACAAAACGTGACGGCACTTGAGTTTATCCTCAACGAATTCACATACGAGCTATTAGATACTTTAAATCTGCCGACAAAGTGGAATAAGCAACTCAAAGAACTCTTGCCTCAAGAAACTGTCTTCACAGAAATTGAGTTTAATGCCCTACTCGATGAGTATTTAAGCAAACTGAGTTTCCAATATCGTACCCGCGTACAAGAGGCAGCTGCAATTGCTTTTTATCATCAGCAAACAAATATTCCTCTGATTAAAGCCCTTGTGTGTGATGATGCACCACAGTTCAAACTATTGACTGCTGATTTGGCTTTATGTTGGGTACATGAGGCACGACATTATAAAAAGCTAAGTCCCTTTGTTGCTTGTCACCGACAGAGTTTAGACGAATTTCTGGATGATTTTTGGAAATATTACCGAAAATTGTTAGCTTATAGAGATTTTTCGAGTCAGGATAAATCTTGGGAACTCAGGGAAGAATTTTGGACGCTTTTTTCCACCGTCAGTGGTTATGAACAGTTGGATGAGCGAAAACGATTAACTGCTGCAAAAATCTCTGAGTTGCTTTTAGTTTTAGACCATCCAGAATTACCATTGCACAATAATCCTGCGGAGTTAGCGGCTAGAACAATGGTGCAGCGACGTAATATTAGTTATGCAACTCAGACCACTGAGGGTACAAAAGCTTGGGATATTTTTATGTCCCTTGTTTCCATTACTCGAAAGTTGGAAATCAGTTTTTTTGAGTATATGCGTGACCGAATTTCTCAAATTGGAAATATTCCATCTTTGAGGACTATTATTCGGGGGAAATCTGTTCTTAATCCCTTTGGTTGGTCGTGGATGCCAGAATAACTCCTTACCCCGAAGTATTGAGGGGATACCAAGAAAAGCTGGACACGCCGAAGCATCTAACCAACTTAAAGATGATTTTGTGACTCAGTTTAATCAAGGGTTGGTTTGGCTGATGCTGGATGGGGTTGATGAAATGCAAACACAGGAAAGCAATCCATTAGAAGAAATTGAGCGGCAAATTCGCATGGGAGCGTTATTACAACAGTCGCGGATTGTAATTTCTTGTCGCCTAAATCTTTGGGACAATGGCATTAATGCTCTGGAGTCCTTCGATAACTACCGAACCTTGGATTTTTCCTATCCTCAGCAAGTAGAGGAGTTTATTTGCAAATGGTTTAGCTCTCAATCTCCAGCAGAAATGCAGACAGGACAGCAGTTGTGTGTAGCATTAAGAGAACAAGGGAAGGAAAGGATTCGAGATTTAGTAAAAAACCCATTGCGCCTGACGCTGCTGTGTTTCAATTGGCATCTAGGTGAAGGTAATTTACCCCAAACAAAAGCGGGGTTGTACGAGCAGTTTGTCGCGGATTTTTATGAGTGGAAGAAAGAGCGGTTTGCTACGACAAGGGAGCAGCGCAGGCGATTGAAGAAAGCTTTAGGAGAGATGGCACGGGAAGCGATTGATAAAGAAGCAATGCGGTTTCGATTACGGCAGGAATTTGTATGTGAGTATTTGGGTGAGCCGGATGATACAGATTCATTGTTTACATTAGCTTTACGGTTGGGATGGTTGAACAAGGTGGGAGTAGAAGCAGACAATTTAAGGAGGGAAGTGTATGCATTTTTCCATCCTACTTTTCAAGAGTATTTTGCAGCATCAGCAATCAATGATTGGCATTATTTTTTAAATCATATTCCTGAAAATCCAATTCATCCAAATGCTAATTATCGAGTTTTCGACTTACAGTGGAGAGATGTATTATTTATATGGATTGGATTTTTAAAAAACAATTATATAGAAGTTATTGATGCTTTAGTTTCTTTTGAAGATAGGTGCAAATCTTGGAACAATAACTTAAAAACTTTTTACGAACATCAAGCATATATAATTGCATTATACTGCCTTATGGAAATTAGTATAGATAAAACATTTAAATATATTACAAAACAATTAGCTATATATATTTATAATGTTTGTGGAGAAAAAGAAAGACATAATTATTGGTCATTTCTTAGTAATGACATATTTTTAGTTTTAGAGCAATTGTATAAAAAGCATATATTACAAGAATTATTTAATTTAGCTGCTTCCGAAATAAATAACGTAAAAATAATATCAGAATTAAAAAAAATAGTTTTTGTATGTAAAGATATAACTTTACGCAACCATGATCAATTAATTTTAGAGCGACAAGATATATTAAATATAGTTGCTGAAATTGATAAACTAATACGAACCAGTGAGGCTGGAGAAAGTGTCTATTATAGAATATCTCAATACATCGAATTAATTGAAAAAAATAATTTGATTTTAATTAATAAATTAATTTTAATATTAAACGAAGCTAATCCTCGACATATAAAATTAAAGGCTATTCGTGCGCTAAGTCTTGCTGCTGATGAAAATTTAGATGCTATTACTGCTATTAATCAGGAAATCGAAAATTCACCAGATATAATTTATCTTTTTTATACTACAATAACTCTTATACAAATCAATCTCAGCAATACAGAAGCATTCTTATCTTTATATAAATTACTGCCTCAATTACATATATATATGCAAATGGAAGCTTGTGAATTTCTGATAAAAAATAAAGGAATTGTTGATTATTTATTTATTGACTTGATAGAACTTATAGAAAAACACCCAAATGATGAAGTATATTACCGAGCTTGCCAAGCTTTAAAAAATAATGTTAATGTACTTCATATTGGATATAGTTTATTATTAATATCAAAACTTAAAAACTGTTTAACAGATAAAGTTTATAAGCACAACTTTTTTCGATATAGAGACTGTTATGAACTACTTTGGTATTTTTCTCAAAAAGTACCTTATAAATTATTTTGTGAAGCTTGGTTAAAATAAAGCAAGGATGGTAGAATGCAGCCACAAAAATGTGGGGTTACGATGTACGTAATCGCCTTGTTACTGATGTTTTTTATGATGAAGGCACTGAGTTTATCAAGTTCACCAACGGCAAAGAAATACTGATAAAGACTGCTTGACGTTGGGAGTGGGAACAAGGGCTGCAATATGCGAGTAGTTGAGTTTGCTCCTTCTGCCATATCTTCACTGTGGAAGTTTGCCCAAGAAATGCGATCGCTAAACACACAAACTTCAACAGAAATCTTGTGTTACAGTTCGTAAAAGCTGATACTGAAGCTGTATGTAACATAACCCCTCGCTTTCACTAGCCTAGCTATGCCCCAAGACTTCTCTCACCAGAATCTCAGAGGTCGTTCGTTCAAGAGTCAAAACCTTGCTGGGGCAAACTTTAGCGGCGCAGATATCCAAAGTACAGATTTTACTAGCGCAAACCTAATAGGCGCAAACTTTAGTCATGCCAAAGCTGGGCTGGAAAAGCGTTGGGGTATTTACTTACCGATTTCCTTATTCTTATTTGTGGGACTATTAGGGGTTTTTTCATATATAACTAATTATTTAGGATTATTAATAGTCAAAACGCCTGTATTAGAATCTCGAATCATAGCTTGTACTACTTTTATTTTATTGACTACCTTCTTTATCAGTACAATTTCTCAGGGTTTAGAAACTGGTTTAAAAGTATTTACTCTTGTTGGAGGAATAATTATTGTATTTTCTGCTGGAATCAAACTCGTGCCAGCTTTTACCGGAGCAGCAACTGGAGTTTTATTAGTAGCTTTGGCGATACTAGGTTCTGTAGCTATAGCAGTATTTATAGCAGCTTCTAACAAAACGTTAGTTATAATTGCTTCCATAATAGTAATTCTAGCCGTACTTGCATCTGTAATTACATCCTCCCTTCAATTCATATCCAATACAATTGGAGCAATATTGATAACTGTAGGTTTAGTTATAGCCTTATCTATAGCCTTATCTAGCATCTATTTTGGCTATCAAGCAATAGAAGGAAATAAAAAATACTTTTGGATTCGTACCATTGCTATTGCCTGGGCTGCTACGGGAGGTACAAGTTTTCGTGGAACTGACTTGACTAATGCTAGTTTTACTAAAGCTGTACTTAGAAATGCGGATTTTAGAAAAGCCAATTTAATGCACACCAATTTTTATCAAGTTAAAATGCTTGATTGTGCTGAACTTGACAAAACCTATCTTCAAAATTCGCAAGTACGTAATTTATTAATTACAGGACAAGGACAGAACCAAATTTTTGACCGCCAAAACTTGCGAGGAGTCAACTTGAAAGGCGCTAACCTAGCAGATGCAAGCTTTATAGGTGCAGACCTAAGTGAAGCTACAAGATGCAGACTTATCCAGAGCAAAGTTAGTACAAACTCAACTGGACAGCGCTGACTTCACAGGCGCAACTTTAACTGGAGTCTACATTCAAGATTGGGGCATCACTATCAATACTAAATTTGATGGGGTGCGGTGCGAATATGTTTATATGCGTTTGCCCACAAAAGAAAACCCTGATCCTCACCGCAAACCCGACAATAGGCAAGAAATATTTGCTCCGGGTGAGTTTGGGGATTTCATCAAACCAATTTTTGATACACTCGACCTTTACCACAGCCAAGGAATTGACCGAATGGCACTAAGAAAAGGGAAAATCGTTGAGGTAGCACGGGTGCAGAGGAGCGGAGGAGCAGGGGAGAAAGAAGAAGGAAGAAGCGAAACAAGAGGCATACAGAAAGAAGCAAGAGAAATTCTCCTCTGCCCCTCTGCCCCCCCTGCTCCTCTGCAATCCTTACGCCACCTACCCTTCAGCTTAACTTAGTGCCATTCGGAATTGACCCAAGAGCGATCGCAATCGCCTTTAAGGAACTAGCTGAAAATAACCCAGAGGCAGAGCTTGAGATTGTAGCAATAGAAAGACGAGGTGAAGATAAGATATTACTCCGTGCTAAAACAGTAACTACAGCTAATAAATCTGAATTAAGTAGAGATTATTTTATTAATTATAATCAACTCAAAGCGCTAGCGGAGAGAGATTTTAAAATATTAATAGCAGAGAAAGAATACCAAATAAATAAATTAGAGAATATGATAACTACAGCCCTAGAGCGTCCTAGTTTTTATGTTCAAAATTATCACAATCAAGGAGATACCATAATGCCAGAAGGTTCTAAAAAACAATCTAACTTTGACCTCAAAGGCGCTCAATTTGCAGGTGGACTAGTCAATGCAGACACAGTAAACGCACACCAAATCGGTGGCAACATCACCAACTACTCCACTGAGCAAAAGCAGAACCTCGCCCAAGCCGCAGCAGACATTCAGCAGCTTCTCAACCAACTGAGTCAAACATACCCCACTACAACGACATCACAGAAAATGAGTGTTGTGGCTAAGGCTGTAGACGAGATTGAAAATAACCCAACATTGAAAGTGCGAGTAACTGGAGCATTGAAGGCTGGAGGGACTGAAGCATTTAAGGAGTTAATCGACCATCCCTTAGTGAATATTCTGTTGGCTTCAATTGAAGGATGGCAGGAGGCGGAGTAGTTTGTTGGTTACAGATGAAGCAGAGGGGTTAGCTCAAGATGGCGAATGAGGATCATTTGACAATACTGAAGAAAGGGGTAGAGGTTTGGAATAAATGGAGGAAAGAAAATTCTGAAATGAGGATAGACCTTACTGGGGCTAACCTCAGTAAGGTAGACCTCAGCGAATTTGACCTCAGTAGAACTGACCTTGCTAAAGCTAATCTTAGTGAAGCTGAACTATTCAAAACTGAGCTTGTTGAAGCTGACCTCAGTGAGGCAAACCTCGTTAAGGCACATATTATTAGGACTGAACTTTTGGAAGCTAACCTTAGTAAAGCTAACCTCAGTGAATCTGATGTGAGCTTGGCAGATATACGGTGGGCTAACCTTAGTGGTGCTAATCTCAGCAAAGCTTATTTTGGTGGAGCAGACCTGAGTGGAGCAGACCTGAGTGGAGCAGACCTGAGTGAAGCAGACCTGAGTGAAATTCGAGCAATAGAAACAAATTTCACCGCAGCCAAACTTACAGGTGTTTGTCTTCAAGATTGGAATATTAACAGTGCTACAAATTTGACTGGTGTAAATTGTGACTATGTTTATCTGCAAAAGAAAAAACGAGAACGTCGTCCCATTAGCGGCATATTTGCTCCTGAAGAATTCACCAAACTGTTCCAAAAATCCTTAGAAACAGTAGACCTAATCTTCCGCAACGGCATCGACTGGGATGCTTTCGCCTACTCCTTCAAAAAGCTAGAAGTCGAAAACCAAGGCGCTCAACTAGATGTCCAAAGTATTGAGAAGAAAGGCGATGGCATTCTTGTAGTCCGAGTAGCTGTTGCTGCTGATGCAGACAAAGCCAAAATCCACAGTGAGTTCATCCAGAGCTATGAATTTGCAGCTAAGGCATTAGAGGCGCAGTACCAAGCAAGACTTGAGGATAAAGATACCCTAATTTCCAAACAGGAAGCACAAATTAATCGCCTATTTAACATAGTGGAACAGCAAGGGTCAGTTCAAAAAGCATTAGCAGAAAATCCGAGGAAAGTTTCTAACTACAATATGCAGAATCCGCAGTTTGCAAGTGGCATAGTAGATGCCAACACTGTTAACTCAGAACGAATAGGTGGTAATATTCACAACAATGACGCTTAAACCTGCCCAAACCGACCCATGCCCGATTCACAAGACCCAAAGCAAGTCTCCAGTAGTGACTTACGCAATTCCCAGTTTGGCGGTGGATTGGTTAATGCTGACACAGTGAATGCTGGGCGAATTGGCGGCGACATTTACAATATTCACCTTGGGCAGCAGACAGCGACATCAGGTAATTCAGTCCAATCACAGAGTCAACGACAGCGATCGCTCTCTGAAAAAGACTCACTTGAAAAAGCTTACACTCTTCAAAGCCAGAAAGTTGTAAATCTACGAACAGCATTGGTTATTGAAACCGATGTATCCCGCAAGTTTCAATATGAACAACAGCTTCAGGCAGAGGAACGTATACTGGGGGAGCTTGGTGACAAGTTGGATGCAATTGAACAACAGTTGCAAGCGGCTGAGAACTCTGGACTAAGGGCAGACACAATTATATATATTGAAAGACCACCAATTGAGGACAAATCCTATAAAGCAATCGTGCAACCAGGGACATTGATTCGTCTCAAAGCCCCGCAGAGAATGGGTAAAACATTATTGCTGGAGAAAACCCTAGACTATGCAAGACATCAGGGCTATCAAACTGCGAAAATAGATTTACAACTGGCTGATATTGATGTTCTGGCTAACTTAAAAACGTTCTTGCAATGGTTATGTGTTGATGTTGCTGACAGCCTGGAGCTAGAACCCCAACTAGAAAAACATTGGCAAGAGGTTTTTGGGCTGAATAAAAACTGTACCCGTTATTTTCAAAAATATTTATTATCACTTACTGATACTCCCTTAGTTTTAGCCATAGATAACTTTGAGCGGCTGTTTGAATATCCAGAGATTTTCCCTCAATTCTGCTTGTTACTGCGGGGATGGTATGAGGCAGCGAAACAGGGAGACAAGATTGGTAATATTTGGAAAAAGCTGCGGTTAGTAGTAGTTCATTCCACTGAATCTTATCCTTCATTGGACAGTAATCATTCCCCGTTTAATGTGGGATTGGCGATTGACTTACCCGAATTTAACTTGCAACAAGTAACAGAACTTGCCAAACAGCAAGATTTAGGATTACTGAAAGAACAAGACTTGGCTCAGTTGATGGAGTTAGTTGGGGGGCATCCTTATTTGGTACAATCTGCGATTGCCCATCTCAAAAGCCAGCAAGTGACCTTAGAAGAACTCTTGAGGCTTGCGCCAACAGAGCAAGGAATCTTCAGCGATCACTTGCGACAACAACTGTGGCATTTACAACATAATCCTCAGATTGAAATAGGGTATAAAAAAGTAGTGAAAGCGAATGTACCTGTGAGATTAGATACTGAAGTTGCGTTTAAGTTGCATAGCTTGGGGTTAGTAAAACTTGTTAGTAATGATTGCATTCCTGGTTGTGATTTGTATCGTCAGTATTTCTCAACTCGTTTGGGGTAGGTAAATCGTGGTTGACCAATACATATTCTCTGGAAGTCTACCTGAAAATGCCAGCACCTATGTCATACGAGAAGCTGATGCACAGTTATATGAAGAACTGAAGCAGGGAAAGTTTTGTTACGTACTGAATTCCAGACAGAGTGGAAAATCCAGCTTGCGTGTGCGAACCATGCAGCGATTGAGAGATGATGGCGTACAGTGTGCAGCCGTTGACCTTTCTGCTGGAGGTATTCAGAATGTCCCTCCTGAACAATGGTATGCAGACTTAATTGACACGCTCATTGACAGTTTTGGATTAGATTTAGATTTTGGTGACTGGTGGGAAGCGAATCAGTTAAATTCGCTAGTTACAAGATTTCGCAAGTTTTTGGAAGAAGTATTACTTGTTGAAGTTCAAGAGAGTATCGTTATTTTTATTGATGAAATCGATAGCGTACTCAGTCTGAATTTTCCCACAGATGACTTTTTTGCTTTGATTCGTGCTTGCTATAACAAACGAGTTGATAACCCTGAATATAATCGCCTCACTTTTTGTTTATTAGGGGTTGCCTCGCCTAGCAATTTAATTTCAGATAAACAGCGTACTCCCTTTAACATTGGTAAGGCTATTTCCCTCAAAGGCTTTCAACTGCATGAAGCTGAACCATTAGAAAATGGTTTGCGCGGTAAATTTAATGATCCCCAGACGATAATGCAGGAGATTTTGCAGTGGACTGGGGGGCAACCATTTCTGACTCAAAAGCTGTGTCAGTTCATGGTTGAGGAATCAGAGCAAGATAACCCTCGTTCAGTAGAGCAAGTTGTCAGGTCACGGATTATTGAAAACTGGGAATCACTTGATGAACCAGAACATCTGCGAACGATTCAAGCCAGGATTTTGCGCGATGAACAACGGGCAGGGTATTTACTAGAATTGTACCAACAAGTCAGACTGAGTGAAGAACAATCACTTGTAATAGCAGATGAAACATTAGAGCAAAGTGAATTACAGCTTTCAGGATTAGTAGTTAGACAGCAAGGTAAGCTGAGAATCTATAACCAGATTTATCGTGAGATATTTGATTTTCATTGGATTGATAACCAATTAAATAACTTGCGTCCTTATTCTGAGAACTTTCGCTTTTGGGTCGCTTCTGGAGGTGTTGATGAATCACGACTGCTGCGAGGAAAGGCTTTACAACAAGCGGAAGAATGGGCAAGAGATAAGAATTTAAGTTATCAGGATAAACAGTTTTTAGCAGCTAGTAAAGAGAAGGAAATTCAGGAGGATATTGTTGCTAAAGAACAAGAAGCTACTGTAGAACGGGAAAGGAGAGATAGAGAAGCAACAGAAACAAGAAATCAAATGTTGAGAGAAGCAAATCGCAAAATAAAACAACAATTATATATAGGAATAACTTTTTTCAGTTCCTCATTTGTAATAATAGGCATATTAGGAATAGTAGCACTTTCAATAAAAAACCAAATTGATAAAAAATATTCTTATTTCAAAAATATTAATGAATTACAAGAGCTAGTCGTACAACTTAAAAATAAAAATGTTGATGATAAAGCAGGAGAAATATTTTTACAAACAGCAGAGTCTATTAAAATACAAGATTACAATCTTACACAAGCTTTACTTAATGTAGAAAAAGCTATTGCCTATTCTGAAATAGAAAAAATAAATTTAGCAGAAAATAAAGATAATATAATAAATGGACAGAACAGTTTAATTATGGCACAGAATTATATATCAAAATCAAAAATTAAAACAAACAAAGATTTTAAAATATATTGGCAGATTATTTTTCTTGCAAAAAAAACTACAGGTGATATCTTGTTAGAAGAAAATAATTTTTATGATGCAATCAATTCATATAGTGAAGCACTAAAAATCTCCAAAAACTATAATATCAATCCCTTTGAAAGGGAAAATCAAGTAAGTATTGTATCAGAAAAAAACATGGAGGCAATGTATGTAAATACTATAAAAGCATTATATTTTTATAAAAATAAAAATATAAGCATAGAAGCAAAAAGTTTTTTACAGAATTATTATATGTTGAAGCTGGAAAATTTATTAATAAATGAAAAATGGAAAGAAGCAGATATACTAACAACAAAAATAATACTTCATATTACTAATAGACAAAAAGAAGGCTGGCTTGATAAAAAATCTATTGATAATTTTCCTTGCCATAATTTTCAATTAATTGATCAATACTGGACAAAATACTCAAAAAACAATTTTGGTTTTAGTATTCAAAAACGTCTATATTTACAAACAAAAAATAGATTAGATAAATATAATGATGAATCTTACAAGAAGTTCGGTATAAAGATAGGCTGGTATCAACCCCAATATTCTAAAAATGCAAATGATTCTTCATATCAAAATCAGGAGCAAACTGCTAATACAAAAGTTATTGTACCTAGCCATTGGAAAAATTATGAAGAGTTAAACCTTCAAAAGGTTCAGAATCAAGGAATGTTACCAACTGGCTATAATTATTTATCGACAGTTCCTAATATATTCTTTGTAAACATTCGACCAGTCTTATACAATAAAGTATCAAGTTGCAAAATTTAAAGCCAAACGCAGCGATCGTTCAGCCTGATTGTTATCAGGAGGAATTTCAGGATAGTCAAGGAAATACCACCACTGATGAGTTTTATCCCGTAAAGAACGTAAAAGGTTTCCTGCCGTAGCTACTGCCTTGCCAATCCACTGATTGAGTGAGGATTGCAACTTAGATTTGAACTGATTGACCCAATCGTTGTAACTGGTTAAGTCAAGAGTCTCAAACCCGAAGAGCATAATTTATAAAAGCTTCATCAATTAAATTAACAAACGCTGTGGCACAGGCGGCGCAAAACAAGTGCTTTCAGGGCAGTATCTTACTTGTTTCATCAGTGCTTGACGCAACAATAGTCATAGCAGACTCATCTGCTCAACAATAGATGTTTCTGCACGGGATGGCTTTAACTCTTCTGTTGCTGGCTGATCCACTAGGACTGAAACTTCCGACTGAGTATCACTAGCCAAAACGCACGAAGGCATAATGATTTACAAGGCAATACAGCGCTTCCGGCTATTATGCAATACAGTTTTTCTCCTTGCCCTCTCCTATCAAAGCTTTCAGATTTTAGGATGTACCTCATAGCTGCCGTAAGTGCTGTAATCATTGTCGGCAAGCGTGTTCTGAAGCGGCCTATAAGAGTATTCCAACTAAAAAATGATCCAAAAATTCAGTCACTTCGATAAAAGATTTCAACGAACCAT
Source organism: Nostoc sp. 'Peltigera membranacea cyanobiont' 232 (assembly GCF_002245985.1). Taxonomy (NCBI): domain Bacteria; kingdom Bacillati; phylum Cyanobacteriota; class Cyanophyceae; order Nostocales; family Nostocaceae; genus Nostoc; species Nostoc sp. 'Peltigera membranacea cyanobiont' 232. The sequence continues at coordinate 11,152 of NZ_NOLK01000082.1, read as the reverse complement.
TTTTTCAAAGTTGGTAAGCGGTAAATCTGCTCTTCGATTTGATCCATTGCTTGTTGTGTAAGTTTAACTCCCGTATGATAGATTTTCTCAACCAAAGTAACCACAGGATTTTTGCCCTTAAAAGTTAGGGTAGAAGCAAACCGTAGCACGGTATCAACGCTGTCGAGTAAGCTGCCACGCCAATGCTGCTAAAGACAAGAACCATTACAATCCACCAACACCCCATCCACGATCGCAATCCCCCACTGCGGAAACTTCGCCACCAGTTTCTTGATCACAATCTGCAAAGCCGGATCATCCTGCCAACACTCCTGCAAGAAATCAAACCCCGGATTCTCGCTCGAATTGGCCGCTTGATTCAGTTTCTCCCTTCTTACAGGTCGCATATTTGACCTCGCTACAATCGCCTCATGCGACCATTTTTCAGTGACGGGCGCGGCGGAAGCTTCACCCTCATGAGCCGCTTTGACTTCTACACCAGAGACTTGGTTTTCTTCCGGCAAGGAAGCAGAATAACCCTGTTCTACCTGCCCCTGAGTTTGATTAGCGATCGCTAAAGTTGAAAAAAATTCATTTACAACGACGGATGCGGCGGAACCAGTACCTTCATGAGGGAATATCGCTTCAACGCCACAGTCCTGGTTTTCAGCTAGCAACGAAGCGGGATTACTCTGTGCAGCATCCACAAGCGCTAGCGATGTGCAGTCATTCGCCGTAGGCGAGTCTTCCTCCTTCTCTGACACGCTTTGAACAGACTGAGGCGAAGCGCCCCCCAAGGGCGCGTGAGCCGTCTCCTCCTCACGCAAATTTCCTGGAAGCGTGTCAGAGACACAGCTAACGAACTCTTTTGAAGAGTTCGTTAGCTGTTCCTGAACAGTTCGTGAAGGTTTTTGAAACCCCTGCTCTGACTGGTCTTTAGCTAAAATAGATGCTTTATACGAAGCACGCATTTCTTCACAGCCAGCATCTATCTCTGAAATCTCAGCATCTGGTTCTCGTTTTTCAGCATCTAATTCCCGTGACACAGAATTAGCTTTCTCCCAAAATTCCTTCATCCGGCTACCATGTAAATTCTTCACCATCCAGCTAGCTGTTTCTCGGCCATCTTGAATCGATTTGTCAGGTTTGAAAATGAATAGCCCACTGTCGGAGAGAATTTTCTTTGCAGAGATAAAAGTACTGTACCCCAAGGCACTTGTCAAAGGCATCCACCGAGAACCATAGGGGTCAGCCGTCCAGCACTCCTGCCACAGTTGCGTAACTGAAGGCTTTTGTTGCGAAGCCCATAACATATCTTCGATGGGAATAATGACATGAAGCCTTTTATATGGGGATTGTGGTTTACTAGCAGCCTTTTTGAGCTTGGGTTTTGTAATAGTTGCAGTCATCGTACAATCTCCTATTTATATTGACGCACGGAAATTTCTCCCACTGTGATGCAGGGTTTGGTACTTGTATTTGCTTGTCTAAAGAATTACTGGTATGAGCAACAGATCAGTTAGCCTTGCCAGAATCGCAATTCGTCTCGTGAATACCTATCAGCTTTTTTCGATTGCTCTTTCCAGTGATCCCAAGTAACCAACAACTCTTCGCCTAAATCCTCTACAACTTCACCCCTTTCCACATACAAAGTGCGATATGGATCAGCATGGGCAACAATAGAACCAACGCCAATGGTATCTGGTTGAGAAGATGCGTTCTGGAGAGCGGTAATTAAATCAGTCTCTTGGGTTGTCAATTCCGCCCAATAGTCCTGTTTAATCACCTCATACTCTTGGGCCACTGCCCAATAGTCCTGCCACGTACACCCCGGTTTAGTTAGCACTGCCCTAATGTCGCTAACCGCTTGGGGCAACATTTCTAATTGCTCGGCTCGATATGCGATCGCTGTTGGTGTCGGCTCACTCCCCAGAATTATCGCTGCTGCCTCCAATGCCTGGGTATTGTTCATGGCACTGGCTAAGTTTTTCAAAGCCATGCCCATGAGCCGCAGACATTCTTGGGCGTTTTCTTTCGGCGGTTCCTGGGCCAGCGATCGCAAATCAATTGTCTTCTCCAGTGCTTGCTTCACCTGTTTATTCAACGCTTTAGTTGCTTGCTGGGTCATGGTATTTCCCCATTCTTGAGAAGGGCGTTGTTCAACCGCGTTTTCCAAATCTTGAATGCGCTGCTTAAGCTGTTGGTTCTCAGTCTGCAACTGCCGTAGCGATTCCATCTCATCCAAACGCTGCTGCAATTGAATATTTTGCTCCCTCTGCTGCTTGTACAGGTTTTGCAAGGATTGGATTTGTTCTTGTACTTGTTCTTCTGCTTTGGCTGTGGCTTCTGACTGTAGCCCAATTCTCAATTCCTGGGAAAGTCTCTCTAACTCTTGTCTATGGCGTTCTTCAATAGCAGCGATCGCTTCCGTATATTCTGCGGGATATGATCTTTCTCTGGGGAATGGAACGCTTGGGGCATCCAAATCAGTATTGTTGATGAGCAGCCTCTCGCCATCAGCAAAAGTCACAATTTGCTGCCAATGGTTTGGTGCATCTGCCTCAATTACTCCCGAATCCCCATACCTTGGGTGTGATTCTTGTGAAACAGTGACAGAATTACACAATTGCGTTTTAGGGTTTTCGCTTTTTGCGGCGCGTTTTGTTGTTGGTGCGACTTGCTGCACTGCTTTAGCAAAATCGGCAGCAGTGGGGAAGGGTTTTTCTTTGGCTGCGATCGCAACAGCTTGCTCTAACTTATCGGGAGTTTTCACGAGTCGGAGCAAGGAGCGAGTTTGAGAAGGCTTAGTAATCTTGTCTTTGAGTTCCTCTGGCAGAGTATCAACTACTTTCTTCGCAGACAGCAAATCTCTGACCCGGCGATATCCACGGTGCTTGGTTAGTTCTTTTTCGCAATAATCTTCAAAACTGGCATAACCAGCATCAGAGTAATAGCCGTTATTCCGCATCACCCGCAGTTCTTCTATTGCCTCCCACTCGAAGCGGTCTATGGTAGCAAAGGTATCTTGGATGCTGGTATTGAGAATGTTGTAATCGAGTGCTGATGTTGTTTCGGAACGGTTTAGTGTCAGCATGATTTTACCTGTATGTGCTGTATACACACGGGAAATACTGGTTAATGCAAATGAAAACTGCTGTATTCTCAGCAATTACTTTTTATTGCTTTTGAAAAGCGTAATTATTTTTGCCATAACCTCCTTAAAATAAGTTCACAAAACAATTTGACGGCTGGAATACTCATGCCGTCTATGAATTCTTGTATAACTGAACTGGTTGATTGAACTCACAGTACAAAAACTATCTTGCCACATGACAACTGAAAGTGCAAATATAAAAGTAAAAAATACAAAGGAGGTAATTATGGTTCCCCTGGACTGGGTTGTTATGCTTGCGTGGAATAAAGAATGTGGAAATAGCCTAAGATTATTACGTGGCAAGAAGTCTAGGCGTGAGATTGCAGATGCACTTTTGAGCCAAAAGGTTGAATGCTCTCAAGAATACATTAGAAAGCTGGAGAATGGCGAAGCAGCCTCTGTTTCAACAAAAATCATTACAGCAATCGCCAAAACTCTTGGTGTAGAACTGATTGAGATTATGTCCGACTTACGTGTTGAAGTTTCCAAAAATATTTGTACTTCTAGTTGATTATTGTACTCTGAGTTGTTATTATAGAGATATGAAAACAAAAGACGACCGCTCCAGCCTACGAAACTTGTGCGATCGCCCTTTGACCCTTTGCAGGAATCTATATTATGACTCAATCAGTTTACACACAGCAAACGGCTTCTAGCTTCAGCTACAACACATCAACAACAGTTACAGAAGTTCCCTTCAAAGATGAGCAAGCCCTAGCTCAAGCAGAACTGAACAACTACATCGAAACCCAAGCCGAAGTTGTAGCCCCCACCCAAGACCCCCTAACATCTCGTGACCGCCGCATCATTGGCGAGATTATTCAAGTCGAACCGGAATCTGTTCGTACTATCTGGCTTGAAGGCGGGATTACGGTATGGGTGCGGTTCGTAAACGGTAGCTGCTTGCCTTTTGACCGAGACTGGTTCGCAAAAAGAGTTGCAGAGGTTAAAGCGACACTTCCAGAAACTCCATTGGAGCGCAATGAACGCCTCAGCGATGAATTAGAAGAAGCTTGTGTCAAGTTCAATCTGTGGCATCCCCAGATTGATTGGTTATCCTTCAGTACTAAACTTTACCGAAATAATCAGCTAGTAGGCTACATCGGTTGCAATCTTGAGGGTTGGTATTCCAGACCCCGCACATACGGCATGAACAGATTCGCATCGAGTGCTTCAGAAGCGATTACGTTTTTGGGAGTCCGACCGGCTGTAGCAGCGTAACCACTGACATAAAAAGGGCGATTGCACATCAAGGCAATTGTAATCGCCTCTACAGTGTAATAGGTAACAAACATCACAATGGCATACACCGCAGAAACTACACCCTCTCTTCAAGTAGCCGAGTTGGATGATTCACCAGAGAAAATTTTTCTACCGCCAACAGACCCGAATGCAGAGATTATCGAAATCCCTGGTTACACGCTCGTTTACATCAATGGAGCCTGCCCCAAAAATTATCGAGTCTATAAAGGTCATTCAATGATTGGGGTGATATTTCAGCACATCACCCACTGGTCTAACGCTATGGATCAGATTCGGTACGCTCAAGCAGCAGAAGCAGCAGTTGGGTTGGATGACTTCATGAAAGTAGCAAAGAAATCCAGAGTTACAGATCAAGCCATAGCAGCATAATTAACTTCACCAATTACAATCATGCAACCAACAATAACAATTCCACACGGTTGGAAATACCCCTGTTTCACCTTGAGACAACGTGCAGAACAAGGACTGATCATTGGCATCAAGTATTACCCAAGCGACAGTTTTTTAGCATACGAATATGGCGGAGGCTGGCGGTACATCGTCATGCCTGACATCAATTCCATTGATGAAGGAAATCACTTAGAGAACGAGATTAAATTACTGACACCGCAGGAATTGAGAGCAGAAATTCAGGCTGAAATAGAAAAATGTCTACGCCAACTGGAACTGCTTAAGTACGAATTAAAAGCAATTTCTGGAGGTGTAGCTAATGGCTAAACTGCCCAAAAACTGCTCTGACCTCACGGCTGCTAGCTTGCTGCTTTTCTTGCGCCGCTATGGTGGTTCTGCTCCTTTACACAGCATTAATTTCTCACGAACAGTAATCCAATCATTACTCGATAGAGAACTAGTACGAGTGCAGAATACCAAACACGGTTTTTTACTGACAATTACACAAGATTTTGACAAATTGCCGACTAACTAAGTCCATTAACTCACTAAAACAAACACAACAAATACAACACCATCATGGAAACCATCAAAATCAACAACAGCGTTTTTCTCATTCCTCCCAGCCAACCTAAACTGCAAGCTAACTGCGCTAAGGAATATGGTCAATTCTTACTCGATTGCCCTCCGAAACTGACGATTCTAGAAGCACAAGCTGGCGGATATCTCAAAGGTAATAAGGCTGATTTTGCGATCGCAATCTCCCGCCCTGACCGTGCATTTACTATTAACGAGAACTTCACCAACGAACCATTTACTGAACTGTGGGTAATTCCAGTAGCAGGAGGACTCAAAGACCAGTTTAAAGGGCCAGCTTCGATGCTGCTTAGTTTCTTAATCCATCGCCGCAGTAAAGACAATTTCGCTGGACTCTACAATCACTTTGCCCATCGCGCATTTCAATCGTGGTGCGAGGAAGGGATGCCGGGAGATCCAAAAGAATTTTGCTATACGGCGATCGCATCTGTCCTCAAAAACTACATCTTCTGCGCCGAGTTCCAGAAGGTAGAGGGAGCGCTGGGAACGTACTGGTTCATCCAATGGTCGTACCGTAACCCACAGTCTGACTTTGAAAAAGACGCGCTCGTTGCAGCCGAAATGATTCGTAGTGGTGCGGAATCTGGGGCAACAGTTCATTGGGTAACGAATGAAACGTATGAACGCTGGGCTAGTAATGCTGTCACTGCACCAGCATTGCCCCCGGTTTCCGAGACTGAGGCGAGGGCATCTCTGCAAGCGCAGAATCAGACAGCTATGCCGCAAGGTAACAAGCGGTAATTAAACACGAAAAAGGCGATTCACCTTTGAGTCGCCACTACATAAACTAGCAGCAAAATCAACCAATGAAAATCGGTACTGTCTCCATTAGTTATTCGAGAAAGTTCAACTTAGGGAACTACGAATCAATCGAATTAGGTTGTTCTTTATGGGCGCAAGTCGAGGATGAAGAAGATGCTTCAGGCGTAGTTCAATTTCTCTATCATCAGGCAAAAACAGCAGTCAAAGAGGCTGCAATGCCCGTGATTAAAGCGAACGAATTCCAAATTACTAAAGCAAAATCTCAACGCAAAGTGACAACTGATTTCGGTGACATGGAGGATTTATGAAACAACTAACAGGTTTTATTCCCATTGCCGCATTACCTGAATCTACTGCGGCTTCTGCTAAAAAACAACTCCTGGAAACAATCGAATGGCTCCACAAAGAAGGTGCTGCTACTGAAACCAACCTCAAACTCTTGACTGCAATTGTCGAATCGATTCTTTGCTCAGAAGAATCATACACCAGATTTTTACAATGTGGTTTTGATGCAGCCATTGAGTTTTTCGATACCAATTCTCAAAACTGGGAATTTGAAGAGTCAATGTCATCACCTCATAATCCAAGGAATTGGGATGAGTACAAACTAATAGAACAAACTTGCAATTTGTTGCAATCGACTAATCAGTAAATCAAGCAAGTCCCTCTAAATATTTCTACCAGCAATTCTGGAGGTTAACAAATGAAGAAAAAATGGACTCCCCAAGAGTTAGAAATTCTTGATGAAATGTCTGAAGCATACACACCTAAACAGATAGCATACAGACTTAGAAGACGAGGCTATCATCGCACAACATTAGCTGTTCATAAAAAGCTCTATGCGTTGGGTTATTCTGCACGTCCCACTCTCGACAATTATAGTTGTAACCAAATTGCTCAAGCTCTCTCCTTAAACCCCTGTACTGTAGCTAAATGGGTAAAACGAGGATGGCTCAAAGCTATTCGGCGTTCTGCGACAAATTACCTCGTTAAGAGTCGGGATTTAAAACGGTTTTTCAAGAATCCTCCACATTCTATTAAAAAGCGGATTGCTGCGATAGATCCGCAAGTACTTAGGTATTTAGTAGGGTAGCTAAACAGTATTTAAGTCTAAAGCAGAGGAATTTGGGCTCTTCCGCTACTTTTATGGAAAATTAATAGTAAAGTGCCAATTTAATAGACTGCGTAATCGAAAATTACTAAAATTGCGAAAACCATATCCAAGTCTTTTAATTAACTTAAGTTTGTTATTAATACCTTCAACAGTGCCACTCGTGGTTCTGCCGTCAAAATAGCCTACTACTTCACCAAACCATCTAACCATTGTGCCTATACTTTTCGGAAAATATGAAAGTGCATCATGCATCCAATCTAATAATTTAATTATACTGTCTCCCCAAGATACGGTTGATTCAAATATATCTCGGAAATCTTCTTTTAATTTATGCATTTTAGCCAGAGTAGGTGAAACCGCTTGGGCAGCTTTTAATTTTTCTTTTTGCTGTTCATTTAAAGAATCTTCATTTTTAATGAAGCTATATTTGCTTTTATTTAATCCCGCTAATATTCTGTCTCTTTCTGACTTATTTTCTAAAGACATTGCCGCTCTCTTTTCGGACTTACGCATAGCATCCAATTCATCATTGACTTGTTTCATGACATGAAATCTGTCAGCAGTTATATTAGCGTTGGGCATCAATTCTTCTACTAAACTTTTATAAAAAGACCAGAGATCAATACTGACCTCTTCTATTTTTTCAAGCACCTGAGTACCCCAGCCTACAAGAACTTCACGTATTTCTTCCATTCTTCTTGACTTGACTATTTCAATGGGTTTATGAGTGTCTAAGTCTACCTGTAGCGAACTGCAAACATCGGGGGATGAAACTGCAAACAAGCCAATTTTGAAACCACAATAACTGCAAATAAGGGGGGTCTCAAAACCACATTATCTGCAAATGAAACCACATTATTTGCAAACAAACCACAATAACTGCAAATAAACCACATTCTTTGCAAATAAGCTGTAACCCTTATAAATAGGTTGTTGTAGAAAAACAGCCTCGAAACTGTCCAATTTATACGAACTTTTTTGCTGGACACATATGTACGCTTTTCGTGGTTTAATCTGGACTAATACCGTTCAATTAAATGCTCGAAGCTGTTTAAACCGACAGCCAATATGGCTATGGTTATTTATGCTTATTTAAGAGTCTCCAGCGATCGCCAAGACGTACACAACCAACGACATGGCATTTTGGAGTATGCCAACACACACGCTTTGAGTCCAATCCAATTTATGGAGGACACAGTTTCTGGACGGGAGAAATGGTCAGAGCGGGGTGTAGGACAACTACTGACTCAAACTGCCCTTGCTTCTGATGTAGTAATTTTCTCAGAAGTCAGTCGGATGGCACGCTCCACCCTACAAGTGTTAGAAATGCTCGAATGCTGCGTGCGTCGTGGAATTAACGTCCATATCGCCAAACAAGGTATGGTATTGGATGATTCAATGCAAAGCCGGATTACAGCAACGGTTTTGGGCTTGGCAGCAGAAATTGAACGGGAATTGATTGTACTCAGAACAACCGAAGCACTAGCCAAACGAAAAGCTGAGGGGAAAACGTTAGGACGACCCAAAGGGCGACAATCTGCACATTTGAAACTGGACACAAAGGAAGCAGAAATTCGCAGCTATCTATCCAAAGGGATCAGTAAACGCTCAATTGCAAAACTGGTCGATTGTTCACCTTCCACCCTCTATGATTGGTTGGCACGCAAACATCTCCACTCACGCCACGACAAATTGGTGGAGAAGTTATAAGATGCCCAAGAAACAAATACCAATTGATGCAATCTTAGACTTGCGCCGCCGCTTAGACCAACTACCACCACGCAGTTCAGATCGTCGGGTATTAGTCCAAGAAATAGCACAATTGTATGGCATCTCCGAAGATACTGTGTATCGGACACTACGGCAGCGCAATCTGATCAGGTCAGTGCGCCGTGTTGATTGTGATGTACCGCGTGTTATTGCTAAAGCCGGACTAGAGCGTTACTGTGAAATCATTGCTGCCATTAAAATACGTACATCGAACCGCAAAGGTCGTCATTTATCTACCGTGCAAGCAATCCGCCTTTTGGAATCCGATGGTATCAACACTCCAGATGGTCATGTAATAGTTCCAGAGTTCCAGCCGGTTTGCTTAAAGCAACCACTGTCAATCGTTATCTCAAAAAATGGGGTTACGACCGCGATACCCTCTTACGACAACCACCTGCTGTTCGCTTCCAAGCAGAGTCCAGCAACCAATGTTGGCATTTTGACCTTAGTCCATCAGACCTCAAGCACATCAAATCACCAGCCTGGATAGAACCAGGACGGGGACATCCTTTGTTGATGCTTTATAGTGTCGTTGATGACCGAAGTGGTGTTTCTTATCAGGAATATCACGGAGTTTATGGGGAGGATGTGGAAGCAGCACTGCGGTTTATGTTTGCCGCCATGTCGCCCAAGTCATCCGATGAATTACCCTTTCAAGGCATTCCCCAAATGCTGTACATGGATAACGGGCCTATTACCCGCAGCTTGGTGTTTCAAAAAGTCATGGGGTACTTGGGGATTGAAGTACGTACCCATTTACCCGCAGGTAAAGACGGACGAAGGGTAACTGCTCGTTCCAAGGGTAAGGTGGAACGTCCGTTTCGCACCGTCAAAGAAATGCACGAAACTCTGTACCATTTGCATGAACCGGAGACAGAAGCTGAGGCTAACGCTTGGTTGATGCGCTTTTTACTCCATTACAATAGCCGACCTCATCGTAGCGAACCCCATTCCCGGATTGAAGATTGGCTTGGCAATCTTCCAACGTCAGGAATCCGGCAAATGTGTAATTGGGAGCGTTTTTGTACATTTGCACGTTCGCCTGAACACCGCAAGGTGGGCATTGATGCTCGCGTTACGGTTGAGGGAGTAGCTTATGAAGTCGAGCCGGATTTAGCAGGAGAAACTGTAGTTCTTTGGTGGGGCTTGTTTGATAACGAACTTTACGTAGAACACGGAGAGCGTCGCTACGGGCCATTTCTGCCTGTAGATGGGCCAATTCCCCTGCATCGCTACCGTAGTTTCAAAAAAACACGGACGCAAAAACGAGCTGACCGGATTGAATCTTTGGCTAAACAGTTGTCTTTACCGAGTTCTGCTATTGGCACATTAGACATACCCTCACTTAGTAAGGATATAACGTCATTCAAGGTACAGCCTTTTATTGACCCCAACCCGTTTCAAGAATTAACTTTCAGCACGGTCATTGCAGCAAAATTGGCGATCGCCGAATATTTGGCACGCCCATTAGCCAAACTCACCTCTGAACAGATGGCTTATATTAATGCGGTTCTGCTGACTACTCTTAATAAGCAGGAGGTAATGAAACAAATTCGAGATTTCTTCAATCCCTTATCAGGTACAAGCCATGTTGAGTGATGTCATGACTTATTTTGGTCTCAAACGTACCTTAGACCATGTGGGGTATTTTGAGACTGAAGACCAAACGAATTTATTCAAAGAACTTAAACTCCAAGTTAGGCAAGGTCGCTTGATTGCCGTAACGGGTGTTGTTGGTTGCGGTAAAAGCACCACCCTCCAACGACTGCAATTGGAATTAGCTGAAGAAAAAGACATTATAGCGGTTTTCACTTGAGTGAGAGACAATTAAATGTACTATAGAGATTAAATAAGTAAAATTTGTCACCAATCAAAGCATACTCCATAGATTTGCGGCGGAAAATTACGGAAACTTATGAACGCGAATCTATATCTCAACGTAAGTTGGCACAGAGGTTTAGAGTAGCCCCAAGTTTTATATATAAACTGCTTAAATAATACAGAGAGAAGGGGACGCTAGGAGCCAAGAGTCATGGAGGTGGTCAAAGTCTGAAACTGAGTCCAGAAAACATAATAGTTCTGGGAGAACTAGTAGAACACAAGAATGATGCCACCTTAGAGGA
>NZ_NOLK01000081.1:0-35253 GCF_002245985.1 Nostoc sp. 'Peltigera membranacea cyanobiont' 232 | reverse complement strand
GGGGAGGCAGGGGAGGCAGGGGGTGAATAGCTTAATGACTAATGACTAATGACTAATGACTAATGACTAATGACAAATAACAAATGACTAATGACTAAATTAATTGTGATTTGTGGGGCGACGGCTACAGGTAAGTCGGGTTTGGCTTTAGCTTTGGCGATGCGGTTGGGTTCTGTAATTCTTAGTGCTGATTCTCGTCAAGTTTACCGTGAGTTTGATATTGGGACAGCAAAACCAACTCTGGCACAACAAAAATTAGTACCGCACTATTTAATAGATATCTGCGCTCCCACAGACACGATGACAGTAGCAGACTATCAGGAACAAACACAAGCCTTAATTGCTTCTGTTGATGTTACACCACTTTTGCTAGTTGGTGGCACTGGTTTATATATCCGTTCCATTGTCCAAGGGATGAAAATTCCGAGAGTTGCACCACAAATTGAATTGCGATCGCAACTTGAATCTTTAGGTCAGCCTCAACTCTACGCCATGTTACAACAAGTTGACCCCGTTGCAGCACAAAAGATTCATGCTAATGATTCAGTACGAACTTTAAGAGCTTTAGAAGTATATTATGTTACAGGATATCCCATTTCAGAACAGCAAGGGGAGAATCCACCGAATTATCCAATTTTGCAAATTGGTTTAGATTGCGATGTTGAAAAGTTAGATGTTCGGATTCAACGGCGTACTGAACAAATGATAGCAAATGGTTTGGTTAAAGAGGTGGAGAATCTTTGTCAAAAATATGGCGCTGATTTGTCTTTGTTGAATACTTTGGGCTATCAAGAAATCAAGCAATATTTGGCTGGGGATATTTCCTTGGATGAAGCGAAAGAATTAACAGTTTTGCATACCCGACAATTTGCCAAGCGACAACGAACTTGGTTTCGAGCATATCCACAAATTGAATGGTTTGATATGAATAATCTTGATTTATTAGAGAAGGTTTGGTTGCGGATAAATGAGTTTATAAATTGCACAAGTTCGTGAGATTGCTTTGCTCATACAAAGACGCAAAAAAAACTTTGCGTCTTTACAGCAAGTGTCCTATAGAGTGTCGGGATCTACGCCCATAGCCCGTAGCCTATCGGCTAGTAATTGGTTGCGTTGTTCGGCTTCGGAAGCTCGTTGTTCAGACTGGGAAGCTCGTTGTTCAGACTGGGAAGCTCGTTCATCTCCAGTCGATAAAACATTTCCATCTTGGTAACACCAGCGTAACCAATGATCCTGTCTGCCTTCAAATTCCCCTTCCCACAGAGTTATACCAAAACCAACTTGTTCTAACCAAGTTTCTGAAGTTTCAAAGTAGCGTGTTCCCCTAAGTTCATAAACATGCAGTATTTTTTCTGCTAATTGCTGATTTGGGTCATATACGATGTAGTAACTAGCCCGCATGTGTTCATAAATTTTCAGCTTTTTGCCCAGTTCATCACCTTCTTTATTAGAGACAATTTCGAGGACAACTTCTGGTGGTTTGCCAAAGCGCCAAACCATATAACAACGATTTTGTTTTTCCCACCACTTTTCAGGTACTTGGACATCTAAGCTGAGAAAGACATCAGGTACAATGGGCGGCTGAAGGTCTGTGTAGTAAATACCTACATTAGCTTCAGCTAAAAAAGTCTGGCTTTGTAGAGAACTGTAAAGAGAACTCACTAAAAGGCGTTGTTGTTTGGCAGATGCAAAATTATCCACAGGTGTATCATCTTCAGTGACTAGCTGGTTGGCATCTGGCACATAGTAATCATCATCATTGATTAGAACTTGCTGAACCATGATTTTATCCAGTATTTGAGAGGGTTATTTATAGGTTAGTTGATTGGGGATGAAAGGGTGCGATTACAGATTGTCTACTTGTATTCACAACCTCGTTTCGATTGAATATGTGTCAAAATATACTTTGTATTTTATTATAGAACACCAAGGCAATTATCAGGTAAGGAAGCTTAATGAATAACAACTTAGAACCATTCCAGATAGACAACAAGTGGGGCTACAAAGACCAGAAAAGACTGGAAGTTATAGAACCCAAGTTTGATTATGCTCGTAACTTTTCCGAAGGGCTGGCAGCAGTCAAAATTAATGACAAGTGGGGTTGTATCAACCAGACAGGGGGTGAGGTTATCCCATTCTGGTTTGATAAAGCAGATAGCTTTTCCGAAGGGCTAGCACGGGTCAAAGTTGGTTCCAAGTGGGGCTATATCGACAAGAACAAGAAGATGGTTATTCCTCTCCAGTTTGATTGGGCTGGAAACTTTGCTGATAGAGTAGTACCTATCCAAGTTGGTGATAAATCTGGCTACATTGACCATTCAGGGGAAATTGTTATTCCCTTGCAGTTTGACAGGGCTTATAGCTTTTCTGATGGGCTGGCAGCAGTCAAAATTAATGACAAATGGGGCTATATCGACAAGAAAGGACGGGTAGTCACCGAACCCCATTTTGATGAAGCAGATAACTTTTCCGAAGGAGTGGCGCGGATTAAACTTGGTTCCAAGTGGGGCTATATCGACAAGAAAGGGCAAGTGTTTATCCAGCCACAGTTTAATGAAGCTGACAGCTTTTCCAATGGTATGGCAAGGGTCAAGGTTGATGAGGATGAACGCTATATTGATGTGATGGGAGATTTTATGTGGTAAGCCTATAAAGGGTGATTTGATGATGCCATCGTTTAACAGTTTCATCCCTCACTTTCACATAACCAAAATTCATCAAGTAAAGGGTTATTGAAATCATCACTTATCCAAATCTTACCTTGGTTTAAACCTAGTACCCGTTTCTGTGGTGGTTGTTAGGGTTGAGCATATTTTTGTGCTAAAAATTCAACAAAATCTAACACCTGTTGTTGCTGTTCGGGTGCTAGGGTTTGCAGCTTTGCAATTAATTTTGAGGTGGAATCTAAAACTTGGTAAGTCATTTCACACTTTCCTGTTAAATGCCTGACTCTATGTTACTGTAGCTCCACAATTAACAAAATATCTAAATTCTACCATCATTCAACGCATTCGTTAAGAGACATCGCACCTTCCGTACTAAAATCGTGCGATCGCCTTTTACTCACTTTTGACTGCTATTCTTGCAACAATAGTAATTACAGCTATACTAACCAGCCTGCAATATCTACCACTTTAAAAACCTATGCTTACTCAAGATAAAAAACAACGCAACTGGAAACCCATTATCAAAGCATTTGAGGCTGTCCTTGGCAAAAATGGCGTGGTGCAACGCCGTGAAGAACTCATCACCTATGAATGCGATGGTTTAACTGGCTATCGCCAACGTCCGGCTGTGGTGGTGTTACCCAGAACTACAGAACAAGTTGCGGAGGTTGTAAAGATATGCAACCAATACTCTATCCCCTTCATTGCACGCGGTTCTGGTACTGGTCTATCTGGCGGCGCTTTACCAGTGATAGACTCTGTTTTAATTGTCACTTCATTGATGCGGCAAATCCTCAGCATTGATTTGGAAAATCAACGCACAGTTGTGCAACCAGGGGTGATTAATAGTTGGGTAACACAAGCTGTTAGTGGTGCTGGATTTTACTACGCTCCCGATCCATCTAGTCAAATTATCTGCTCTATTGGGGGCAATATTGCTGAAAATTCTGGTGGCGTACATTGTCTCAAGTATGGTGTCACCACTAACCACGTTTTAGGATTAAAAATTGTCACGCCGGAAGGGGAAATTGTCGATTTAGGCGGACAAATCCCTGAAATGCCTGGTTATGATTTAACAGGTGTATTTGTTGGTTCTGAAGGCACTTTAGGAATTGCTACAGAAATTACTTTGCGAATTCTCAAAAGTGCAGAATCAATTTGTGTGCTGTTGGCAGACTTTACAAGTATTGAAGCTGCGGGAGCAACTGTTTCTGACATCATCAGCGCTGGAATTATTCCTGGTGGGATGGAAATGATGGATAACTTCAGCATCAATGCAGTTGAAGATGTTGTCGCCACAAATTGTTATCCCCGCGATGCTACTGCTATTTTACTAATCGAAATTGACGGTTTAGAAGTGGAAGTTGCAGGAAATAAGCAGCGAGTTACTGAAATTTGTAAAAAGAATGGGGCGCGAAATGTCACTTCTGCGAGTGATCCAGAAACCCGATTGAAATTATGGAAAGGACGCAAAGCTGCTTTTGCTGCGGCTGGGCATTTAAGTCCAGATTATTATGTGCAAGATGGTGTAATTCCCCGGACTCAATTACCTTATGTTTTGCATGAGATTGAGGCATTAAGCGAACAATATGGTTATCGTGTTGCTAATGTATTTCATGCTGGCGATGGCAATCTTCATCCGCTAATTCTTTATGATAATTCTGTGCCTGGAGAATTAGAACAAGTAGAAGAAATGGGTGGGAAAATTCTGAAACTTTGTGTCCAAGTTGGTGGTAGTATTTCTGGTGAACATGGTATTGGTGCAGAGAAAAAGTGCTATATGCCACAGATGTTTAGCCAAGTTGATTTAGAAACTATGCAATGGGTGCGGCAGGTTTTTAATCCTAAAGGGTTAGCAAATCCTGAAAAGATATTCCCTACACCACGGACTTGTGGTGAAGCAGCAAATGCATCAGCTATCAAGCAATTTGAAGGTGTGGAAAGATTTTAATTTCCGCTAAGTTCATCTTGTTCGCAGTCTTAAAAATGGGAACGAGATGAACTCTGATATTTCACAAGATTAAAAATAGCGAGAATTGTCTGCTAAGGCACATTTATTAATTTACACCTCGGCATAAAATCATCATTTGTTTATATAACCCGGAGGATTATAACTTTATTTTGTAGTTATATATATTCCGATCGTACTAGGTCATGCTTACAAATGAATCGGGTTGCTCGCCGTTGTATTTCTTACTTAATGTGTTTGGGATTAGTAGTAATTTTAACAGTCTCTTCAGTCTCTTCAGTCTCTTCACGCCCAGTTGATTCCCAAAAAATAAGTCCTTTCACTACAGAAATTCGCGGCGTTTGGCTCACTAATGTTGCTAGTGGTGTGCTATTTATACCTTGGGGTATTAACCGTGCTATAAACCAATTATCAAATCTCAACTTTAATACAATTTATCCTGTGGTTTGGAACCGAGGACATACTTTTTATAAAAGTGCTGTAGCTGAAATGACTACAGGCTCAGATACTCAACCTTTTCTCAAGTTCATGCACGGTGGACAGGATGTTTTAACAAAGATAGTGACGCTTGCTAAAAATAAAAATTTGAGAGTCATTCCTTGGTTTGAATACGGGTTTATGACACCGCATTATTCACAATTAGCAAGGCGTTATCCTGACTGGTTAACAATTGGGCAAGAAGGTATAAAGTCTATCCCAGATGCACCACCAGAAGAAATTGATAATAGTTTAGTAAGTAAACTGGCTTGGTTGAATCCCCTACATCCGCAAGTGCAAGAGTTTATGCAAGGGCTAATTTTGGAAGTAGTCAGGAATTACGATGTTGATGGTATTCAGATTGACGATCATTTTGGAATGCCAGTACAGTTTGGTTACGATCGCTTCACTATTGAACTCTACCAGCAAGAGCATAAAGGCAAAAGTCCCCCTATCGACCCTTTTAACTCAGAATGGATGCGTTGGCGGGCAGACAAAATTACTGATTTTATGGCAGAAATCTATCAAGCTGTGAAGGCGGTAAAACCCAAGGTGAGAATATCTCTATCTCCAAACTATCAGGCTTTTGCGTATAAATACTATTTGCAAGACTGGGAGAATTGGGTAAAAAAAGGTTTAGTTAATGAGTTAATTTTGCAGGTTTATCGAAACGATAAAAGCTCTTTTATTGCTCAATTAGAACAACCATCTGTGAAATTGGCTCAAAGTCTAATTCCTGTAGAAATTGGGATATCAACGGGAACTGTGCGTAATCCTGTGAAAATGGCGCAAGTTCGAGAACAGGTTCAAGCTGTGCGCGATCGCAATTTTGATGGTATCTCCTTTTTTTACTGGGAGAGTCTCTGGGGTTATATTGTACCGGAATCACCCCAACAGCGACGCAAAGCTTTTTTTGAGATGTTTAATACTAAAACTGTCAGACTATTAAAACCAAAGAAACTTTGATTTTGTCATTTGTCATTTGTCATTTGTCATTTGTCATTTGTCATTTGTCATTTGTCATTTGTCATTTGTCATTTGTCATTTGTCATTTGTCATTTGTCATTTGTCATTGGTCATTGGTCATTGGTCATTGGTCATTCTCCCATGTTCCCAGTCCCCAGTCCCCAGTCCCCAGTCCCTAGTCTCCAGTACCTTCAATGCCATTCGCGCCGGAAAATACTAGATTTAGCTTTACATTACTGTGGACTGTCGCTACTTGTGGCGGTTTTTTATTGAGTTTACTCTTTGTTGAAATTGGCGAGAAGCCAGATGTTGGGGTAGTAGAGGCGGCTATCGGCTCAATTGCGATCGCACTTTCTCAAGGTTGTCTTCTCAAAAAACCTGTATTTTGCATCAGGTGGATTTTGTCAAGTCTTTTGGGTTGGAGTATCATCACCGCCATCGGTATTGGTGCGGTGGGTTGGATTGTACCCAGCACTCAGATTCTTCCCATGAGAATCCTGTCGGGGGCGATTTATGGGGCACTTGGCGGCTTGGGGATTGGATTGGCACAATGGTTGGCAATTCCCCAGCCAATGGCGTGGCGATGGATATTTGTCTCTTCAGTAAGTTGGGCTGTTGCTGTCCCCGTGGGTTCTGCTGTGGGGATGATATTACACCGCCTGATGCAGTTATTCTTAGGTGAAGTCATGGGATTAGCCATCACTTGGCTACTAGTTGGTATCCTCACCGGAATGAATGCTCATAAATTGCGATCGTAAGTTGAGAGTCAAATGTCAATTAATGCTGCTGTGCAAAGCTTAGAACAATTGCTGAAGCTAAAGACAAGCCAGACAACAATATTTAACTGAGGATGAAATTAAATATCCTTCGGATCTTTTATTCTATCTTCCCATTCCCTACCCTCGCCCAATAAGTTTATGAATAATTGTAAATTTAATCGTTCCAACTTGATGATTGCACCTAAATATATGCAAAAATCTTGGAAAACTGTTGAAAAATCATTAAATTTGCCCTAACCTGCAAATGTATTTCCGCCTTCACAAAGCAGGATTTGTTAAGCTGACTCCTATTAGCTTTCCTAGATTTCTGACAAGAAGTAGAGAAAGATCAAAATTTCCATGAGCAACAGCTGACAATACTTTGCTATAGGCGCTAAAGTGCATCTACTACAAGCGTAACCATAAGAGAGCGCCTAGAAGAGTCAGTCATAACCAGAAAGGGACTCTCGCATGAATATAAATCCAGCAGAATCAACTATGGAGTTGACAAAATTATCGCCTCCTCAAATTATCTTCGGTACAGAACTAGATGAGAAAAGTAGTAGCGAGCAATTTCTACTGAGCATGTACAATTCTGTGCAGGCATCAATATTTGTAGTAGATGTTCTAGAGGATGGAGATTTTCAGTATGTGGCACTTAATCCCACTCATGAGCGATGGATAGGTATTTGCTCAGACGATCTCCGAGGCAAAAAACCAGAGGATATTCTTTCCCCCATCGATGCTGCTAGGGTACGTCAGCATTATGCTGACTGTGTGCTATTTGGCAAAACTATTTCCTACGAACAATGTTTGCAATTCCAGGGGGTTCTCACTTGGTGGAGTACGACTCTCACGCCACTAAGGGATGCTAACTCCCGAATTTATCGACTGATTGGTACTAGTAGCAATATTACTCGTGTGAAGCAAGCCCAAGAAGCAGTCGAACTCCAGGTTGAACGGGAACGATTGCTAGAAGTGATCGCCGGACGAATTCACCAATCTGTAGAATTAGAGACAATTCTGCATCAGACTACAATTGAACTACGACAATTTTTGAATTGCGATCGCATCCTCATTTATCGCTTCGAGGCTGATGGCAGTGGGGTAATCATTGCCGAATCAACTGTGGCTACAAGTGAACCACTACTAGGAAAAAATATCACCGATCCCTGCTTTAATAGCAAACATCCAGAACACTACGGGCGAGGTTGCATTCAAGTTGTCGAGGATATCTATGCAGCCGGCTTGCACCCTTGTCATATAGATTTTCTGGCATCTTTGCAGATTGGAGCCAATGTAATTGTGCCAATTTTCAAAGAGCAAAATATGTGGGGGCTGTTGATTGTCCAGCATTACCATGAATCTCGTCAATGGCAGCAAACAGAAACTGACTTACTCAAACAGTTGGCAACTCAAATCGGCATTGCTGCTGGACAGGCAGAACTTCGTCAGCAGCTTAAGGATATAAAAGACAAGCTGGAGTCGCAAAAACAGAAGCACAAAAGTCAGTTGCAGCAGGTGCGAAACTTTGAAGCCTTGGTGCGACGGATGACAGAACAAATCCGCGACAGTCTGGATGAAACTTTAGTATTGCAGACAGTGACTCAGGAATTAGCAGAGTTACTCAACCTTGAATGTTGCCAAATTGAACTCTATAGCCCTTGTCAAACCCTCGTAACTATTGCCTACGAGTACAGCATTAACCTATCCCAGTGTCAAGGATCGACTAGACAGATTGCAGACTGTCTGGAAGTTTATCAGCCCTTGTTGCAAAAACAACCTCTGCAATTTTTGGAAATTGCCCCTGCATGGCAACCAAAGTTGTTGGTTATGTCCCAGATGGCTTGTCCAATTTTTGATCCTCAAGGGCTTTTGGGAAATCTTTGGTTGAAAAGAGCATCACAAGAGGTATTTGATGAATTTGAAATCGAATTAGTACAGCAGGTGGCCAATGAATGTGCGATCGCAATTCGCCAAGCTCAACTTTACCAACAAATTCAGGCACAGGTAAAAGAATTAGAAAATTGCGATCGGCTCAAAAACCAATTCCTCAGAAACCTCTCGCAAGAACTGCGGACACCCATCACTAGTATCAGCCTTGCAGTCCAAACCCTCGAAAGTGTCTTGACACCCCCAGAAATACTAGAGATAGAAATAGTTCCACAACTCTTGCAGATTCTGCATAACGAGTGTGCCAGAGAAAGCAAGTTAATTAACGACCTACTCACACTTACATATCTCGAAGCCCAACCCGATCCCCCAACATTGATTGCCATTGACTTACAAAGCTGGCTTTATCCCATTGTCGAGTCTTTTCGAGACCTCACCAACTGCCAGCGACAGCAGTTAAACCTGAGTATCGATCGCGAACTCCCGCTTTTAGAGACAGATATCACAGATATGGAGAGGATTATCACCGAACTACTCAACCATGTCTGCAAATATACCCCAGCCGGTGAGTCTGTCACAGTTTCTGCTCACCTGAGAGGGGATGCAGTAGAGCTTAATATTAGCAATTCTGGACTAGAGCTTACCAGCAACGAACTGTCACGGATATTTGAGCCTTTTTATCATCTTTCCAAACACGATCCTTGGAAACATAGCGGCACTGGACTGGAATTAGCATTAGTGCAGAAAATGGTCAGACATTTAGGCGGCTCAATTTATGTAGAGAGTGGAACTGGTCAAACCACTTTCACTATCAAATTCCCCCTTTAATTGTTTTTTGGCGCGGCACTAGCTAAATTGTTAGAGGTCTGCTATGATGGTTATTCGTGTGGGTGACTAGCTCAACGGTAGAGCAGTAGACTCTTAATCTATTGGTTGCGGGTTCAAATCCCTCGTCACCCACTCTTTTCAGCCCTCAAAATTTACCCTTGACTAATTCTTGACTAAATTGAGTTGGCGGCACGCTCCAAAAGCCCCATTTATCAAGGATAAACGGCGTTAAAACTTTGACTAATTTAAATAAAAACCCCTGCCATCCAGTGGAATGTCTAGCGTGTCCACTGGACAGCTAGAATGTGACAAAAAGCGAATCACGATACCCCTAAATATTCTTGCTATTCCCATTCCCATAATTTTGAATTTTTTGTATGATTTCGCTCTCCCCCATTCTCCAGGCTAGACTTTCCCAACCCCTCAAAATTGGCACATTTGAGGTCAAAAGTCGGGTTCTCCAGTCGCCTCTATCTGGAGTGACGGATATGGTGTTTCGCCGTCTCGTGCGTCGCTATGCGCCAGATTCGATGATGTATACCGAAATGGTGAATGCTACGGGGTTGCATTATGTCAAGCAATTACCCAAAATCATGGAGGTAGATCCCAATGAACGCCCTATTAGCGTTCAACTATTTGATTGCCGTCCCGATTTTTTGGCAGAAGCAGCAATCAAGGCAGTTGCCGAAGGTGCTGATACTGTTGATATTAATATGGGTTGTCCGGTAAATAAAATCACTAAAAATGGTGGCGGTTCTTCGTTGTTGCGGCAACCAGAAGTAGCAGAGGCAATTGTCCGGGAAGTGGTAAAAGCTGTTGATGTACCTGTGACAGTCAAAACCCGTATTGGCTGGAATGACAACGAAATTACTATTCTTGACTTTGCCAAACGGATGGAAGATGCTGGGGCACAAATGATTACAGTCCACGGACGCACCCGCGCCCAAGGATACAATGGCAATGCCCGTTGGGAATGGATTACTCGTGTAAAAGAAGTGCTTTCTATCCCAGTAATTGGGAATGGAGATATTTTTTCTGTTGAAGCGGCGGTGAAATGTTTAGAACAAACTGGCGCTGATGGTGTAATGTGTTCTCGTGGAACTTTGGGTTATCCGTTTTTGGTGGGAGAAATCGATCGTTTCCTGAAAACTGGGGAGATATTGCCGACACCTACCCCGATTGAGCGTTTGGAATGTGCAAGAGATCATTTACAAGCATTGTGGGAATATAAAGGCGATCGCGGTGTACGTCAAGCCCGTAAGCACATGACTTGGTATGCTAAGGGTTTTGTGGGTGCTGCCGAACTCCGAGGACAGCTAAGTTTAGTTGAAAAGGTAGATCAAGGTTTGGCAATGATTGACCAAGCTATTGAGAAACTCGCTAATGGTTATGAATTAGAGGAAGAAACTCAAGATAGTTTGGTGATGCTTTAAAAAATTTCTCGAAACAGGAGTCAGGAGTCAGAATTCAGGAGTCAGAATTCAGAATGAATTTTGTACTACTAGGGATTTTGATGAATTGCAATTATCTGCTGCCCACGTCTGTGGTTTTGCCACTCAACGTTTCAATCCCTAATAGGGATTTTGATGAATTGCAATGTTATCAGCCGGGCTAAAAACTAAGTTTTAATGTTTCAATCCCTAATAGGGATTTTGATGAATTGCAATCTTACTTGATGGTATTTACCGGGTATGGCAGGATTGTTTCAATCCCTAATAGGGATTTTGATGAATTGCAATTACAAGGTATTTCCCATCTACGGCGCAATTCACCGTTTCAATCCCTAATAGGGATTTTGATGAATTGCAATCGGGTTTTATAGTAGGCAAGATAGGGGACTTTATGTTTCAATCCCTAATAGGGATTTTGATGAATTGCAATTACGCCATTGAGCCACAAACTTGTATTGATGCCAGTTTCAATCCCTAATAGGGATTTTGATGAATTGCAATCTGAATGTCGTCTAATACGCCACTGTTTTTTTGTTTCAATCCCTAATAGGGATTTTGATGAATTGCAATTCACTTATTTTGTCAGTTTTTTTGTCAGTTTAAATGTTTCAATCCCTAATAGGGATTTTGATGAATTGCAATCAGATGGTAAGCCTGTCTCAATACCACCAATAGAGCCTGTTTCAATCCCTAATAGGGATTTTGATGAATTGCAATAGCTGGGGTCTGGAAGCCCTGTTGTATTTGGTTTTCAAGGTGCAGTTGCGCGAATGAGTGAATCATAACACAGCAAATAGTCATAGCACAAGATACAAATTGCTGAAAGCCAGTCCCCATAAGGTGCGCGGATAGTTTTAAAATACTAGTGCCCTGAAAACCTTGTATAGATGCAGCCTCGGCCATTTTTTGCCCTTTCTGATTTTGTACACCTACCCATCCGCGCATAAGGCAAGAAAATTAGTCTGGTTAGCGATCGCTACCTCTATCAAAATAAGCGATCGCCTAATACTTGCACACCTTAATTTACCAAATCAGGGAATACCTCTTGCACAGCCGGATGCACTAAGCGATGATTCTGCACATTCACACCCTTAGCTAAAGCTGGGTTAACTTCCAGGGCCATAATTCCTAAATTCGCCAACTGGACAATATAAGGTAATGTACTGTTATTGAGTGCTTGAGTTGCTGTCCAAGGTACTGCTCCTGGCATATTGGGAACGCCATAATGCACCACACCCTCTTCAACGTATACCGGATTTGTATGGGATGTGGCACGTAAGGTTTCTATACAACCGCCTTGGTCAACGGCTACATCAACTATTACCGAACCAGGACGCATTTGTTTGACCAATTCGCGGGATACTAGTGTTGGGGCCCTACGTCCTAATACTAAAACTGCACCGATGAGCAAATCGGCTTCAATGACTGCGGCTTCGATATGAGCAGAGTTGCTGTAAAGTAATTCAACTCTAGAGCCAAAGAGGGTTTCTAGGTAAGATAGGCGCTCGACACTTACATCTAAAATCTGCACGATCGCACCTACACCCACTGCAATTTTAGCTGCTTCTGTGCCAACAACACCGCCACCTAAAATTACTACTTTACCTGGTTTAACTCCAGGCACACCGCCCAAAAGCAGCCCTTTACCACCTTGCTGACGTTCTAGGAATCTGGCCCCAAATTGTACTGCTAGCCGACCGGCAATTACGCTCATGGGGGTGAGCAAAGGTAGTCTGTTAGCACCAGGTTGTTCTACAGTTTCGTAGGCGATCGCAGTTGTGCCACAATCAATTAAATGCTCTGTCAATTTGCGATCGGCGGCTAAATGTAAATAAGTAAATAATATCTGCCCTTTCTGCAAAAATTTATACTCAGATGTCAGAGGTTCTTTGACTTTCACCACCAATTCCCGATTCCAAGCCGTTTCTGATGTAGGGACAATCTCGGCTCCAGCAGTTCTGTAGTCATCATCTGAGAATCCAGCACCATTACCTGCTTGTGTCTCGACGAAGATGCTATGACCATTTTCTCGCAGCACCCGCACACTAGAAGGACTTAACCCTACACGAAATTCTTGATCCTTATTTTCCTTTGGAACGCCGATTTCCATATATCGCCTCTGATAATTTTTTTGTTTAACTCTAGCCTGCGAATCTCAAGCTTGCTACCGACTTATTACAGATAGCTGTATTAGAGATAGTTAATCTGTGTCCTAAGTTTCTCAATTTAATCTGAGTAGCCCAAACTCAAGCCCTTGACTATTACCCCAGTGTTTATACAATATATAAAGAATAGTAACAATTTATTAAAAGAGCGATTGTATAGCTCCCTACTATGAGGCTTTTGCTGAATTTATCAAGTCATCTTGGTATTTCAGCAGTGCAATCAGCTGATAATTTACCAAGTGTAGGCTAAAGGTTAAGGAGAAAAGAACTATTCAATCCCTTAAACTTTCACCGCTTATACCTGACAACTGCTGCAAAGTCTCATATCAAGTCCTGTTTGCCGAAAAAAAGGTTTCTTAAAAATGACACAAACACAACCAACGATTACACCTAAACTAGAAGAACCGAAGTTTGGCTTTAACGAATATGCTGAACGCTTGAATGGTCGAGCCGCAATGATTGGCTTCGGTTTGCTGCTGGTGATTGAATATGTCACCAATCAAGGGGTGCTATCATGGCTGGGTCTGAAGTAGTGCCACCAGCCAGCCCAAAAAGAAAGTTGTAAGCTAGAAGTTAAAAGAGTTTCAACCAGCTGGAAAAACCCAGTTGGTTTTGACTTTGACAATTGATAGCGAAATACTTTGCCCTAGAATGTAAGGAAGATGAGGAATCAAAATACCTATTATTGATTTAGATATCGTACACTTGCAACAAATATACGCAAGCCAATTAATGAGTCCACTTCCTCCCCTACTAAAAAAATTATAATTAGTGTCTGCCTTCAATGAGAAAGGCAAATTACGGGTGAGGTATTCTTGGTAAATATACACAAAAGCTGAACTGGAACCAAGCAAGCTGTGATGAATGCTGTATTACCTCGTTTTTTGAAGTCAACCTACCGAAAAGAGCCATTAATCAGTGTGTTTGTGACGATGGGCGTTATGGATGCTTTGATTGGCGGATTGAATGATAGCTGGTCGTTGTTCGCTTTTGGTTTAGGAACAACAGGCGTAGCGCTAGCCTTTAAATTGTGGCGTTTCCAGCAGCGTCGTCCTCTACCAGAGGAACCTGTAGTGCAACATTATTTGCCTTCTCGTTCTTCTAGTGAGCCTTTACCAATGTTAAGCGTTTCTAAGAAAAAACGACCTCTTTAAGAGGGCTGAGTACTGTTAGCGGGGCGTTTAGCCCGTTATGATTTGATAATTCATAACTCTTAGTGGTTTGTTTGTATATAAAAAGTGAGGAAAAAGTGTGAGTAGTGAGGGAAGAGGTGGGGGTGATTTTCTGCGTCCATATATTATCCTGTCATTTATGGCAGCTGTCGCCCTTCCAGTGATTACTTGGGAAGGGTTTTACATTCATCAAGCTCATGCTGCCGTTGAAGTAATACCAAATTCCCAAACTACCAACAGTTTTGCTAATGCCCAACTACTTTACACACTCAGAGGACATAACGGAACCGTTAAATCCCTGGCTTTCAGTCCAGATAGCAGAATTCTTGTGAGTGGAGGTGCAGAAAATGAGGGTGTTATTCGCCTGTGGAATCCAGCAAACGGCAAGAAGTTGGCGGATATTAACAAAGCACACAAAGCAGCCGTAGAGTCTTTAGTGATTTCACCAGATGGGCAAACCCTCGCTAGTTGTAGTGATGACAACACGATTAATCTCTGGAACCTGAAAAGTCTTAAATTTAGCCGCTCTTTTGTCGGACATACCAGTAACGTATTATCTTTAGCGGTGTCTCCTGATAGTAAAGTTCTCATTAGTGGAGCTTTGGATGGGATTCGTCTATGGGATTTACTACAGCAGCGCCCTCTAGGGACTCTAGTCAGCTTCGATAATGTGATTTATACCCTAGCCATTAGCCCTGATGGACAGACTTTAGCTAGTGGTGATAATAAAGGTGTAATCAAGCTGTGGAATTTGAGTACTGGTAAATTAATCAGTGAATTTGTAGCTCATTCTAATTCTGTTAGCGCGGTAATTTTTACACCAGATGGAGAAACATTAGTTAGTGCAAGCCGCGATCGCACAGTCAAACTGTGGAATATTAGTACTGGAGCATTAGTCCGCACCCTTTCAGGACATAATAACTGGGTAAATGCGATCGCGATTAACCCCGATGGACAAACCCTTGCAAGTGCCGGCAAAGATGGGATTAAATTGTGGGATTTAACTACAGGTGAGTTAATAAATACACTGAGTGGGCATACAGACTGGGTAAGTGCGATCGCTTTTAGTCCAAATGGTAAAATTCTTGCCAGTGGTGGATTCGATCAACAAATCAAGATTTGGGGAACTCCACAAAAACGTAATTAACAGCGAACAGCATAACCCCAACTTATTTAAGAAATCGGGGTTCTGAATAACAGACTTTTCGGAAATTGGCCAAGGGATTGCAAGCATTTACCGTGTTTGCTAAACTTTGGTCTTGCCTTTTTAGAGTTTTTGTAGTAAAAAATCAACCAAAGCTAAGATCGGACTTTTGGCAGAACTACCCAAAATCAATGATGGTAGCAACCAAAAGCGATCCCCAATTGTTGAATAACTGTGAATACTTGATGAAAATACAGCCGAGCTAATATCTTATTCAGAAAATTACTGTAAGTATAAACATAGGTAATAGAGAATTCCAAATCATCTATGCAGCTACTTACCCTCTATACTCGGAACAATTTCTGAATTTAGACAATCTTAGAAATGGTCATCGTCAGTAAATGCACCCAGGTAAAAATCACCATCTTGTCTGAAGCAAAGGTTTGTAGCGCTTAAGCGCTATTTGAAACGTAGGATAACTTGCTACTTAAATGATGTTTAATTTTCCAGAAC
The DNA here is from genome assembly GCF_002245985.1 of Nostoc sp. 'Peltigera membranacea cyanobiont' 232. Lineage (NCBI taxonomy): Bacteria > Bacillati > Cyanobacteriota > Cyanophyceae > Nostocales > Nostocaceae > Nostoc > Nostoc sp. 'Peltigera membranacea cyanobiont' 232. The sequence goes on along the minus strand of NZ_NOLK01000081.1, from coordinate 19,251 downwards.
TGCTTTTGATCCCCATTTCGATAGAATGACTAGGCAGAACCCTAAAACTAAAAACTGCTTTTGACTGCGACGCACATGAATCAACTGAACAATGGTTTTACGATATTTCTAAGTCTGCTAGTCGAGGCGATGCCTTTTTTGCTTCTTGGGGTTTTATTCTCCAGTTTGCTGCTATTTTTTGTTGATGAGCGCAAATTAGTAGAAAAAATGCCCAAAAATCCTCTGCTGGGTGCTTTAGTTGGCAGTATGATCGGCTTTTTATTTCCGGTGTGTGAGTGCGGGAATGTACCGGTAGCGCGGCGGTTCCTGATTCAGGGAGTACCCACACCAGTTGCCATTGGCTTTTTGCTAGCAGCACCAACAATTAACCCAGTTGTAATTTGGTCAACTTGGACAGCATTTCGAGATCAGCCAGAAATAGTAGTCTTACGAGTCGTATTTTCCCTAGTAATTGCTACAATTATTGGTTTTGCTTTCAGTTTTCAAAAGGACTTAAATCCCATAGTCCAACCTGCGATCGCTCGCTATATGAAGTTTAATCCACCCGCACAGCCTGAAACCAAACCCCGTGGTAAACGTTACCAAATCCAACAGCAAGAAGCGATACCAAATATCTTGCAATCTGGGACTTATATCTTAGGAGGAAAAGCAGGTGTACCTCTGCGGATAGATGCTAATTTGGTACAAGCAACTACCCCAATTTCTAATACTAATAAACCCCTTGCAGATAAGCTGCGCCTAGTAGTAGATAATAGCATCCAAGAATTCCGGGAATTGGGCGGAGTAATGATTTTAGGAAGTGCGATCGCTGCTGCAATTCAAGTGCTAGCCCCCCGTGAAACGATCCTAACTCTGGGTGCTGGGCCTATTAGTTCGATTGTGGTCATGCTGATATTAGCAGTAGTGGTGTCAATTTGTTCTACAGTCGATTCTTTCTTTGCCCTGTCTTTTGCCTCAACCTTTAGTAGTGGTTCATTGTTAGCATTCCTAGTATTTGGGCCAATGATTGACATCAAAAGTGTTGGTTTGATGTTATCTATTTTTAAGCCCAAAACAGTCTTTTACTTATTTGCTTTAGCAGCACAATTAACATTTGTATTAACTCTCTTCCTCAACTTGCACGTCCTTTAAAAAATCTTTGTTTTGTCATTTGTACTTTGCCAATGACCAATGACCAATGACCAATGACCAACGATCAATGACCAATGACCAATAAAAATCCCAAATCTAAAATTCAAAATCTGTTACTCCCTTGGCTAGATGCCCTAGCAATTACAGCTTGGGGCATTTTGATGTTGAGATATTGGCTAACTAACAAGCTGAACCTGTTAATTCACCCAAATTACATTTGGTTCGTGGTTGTGACTGGTATTAGCTTGATTGTTATTGGTTTCTTCAAGATGCAAGAACTTTGGTTCCGTCGTCGCCGTGATGTGATGGCAAACGCGCAACACATTAGTTTATTTCCTCCTGGTTGGGGTAGTGCTTTATTGTTGATTGCAGCGATTCTAGGTTTCATCTTTACACCACAAGTTTTTGCTAGTGACAAAGCACTCCAACGAGGTGTAACGGCTGATTTATTGGGAACTACACGCGTCAAACCACAAGCTTTTCGGGCTACTGTTCGTCCAGAAGAGCGATCGCTTGTAGACTGGGTACGCACTGTCAATGTCTATCCAGAACCGGATACATATACAGGTCAAAAAGTCAAGGTGCAAGGATTTGTCATCCACCCATCAGATATCGGAAAAGAATATTTGTTCTTAGCCCGATTTGTCTTAACTTGCTGTGCAGCAGATGCTTATCCTGTAGGCTTACCCGTCAAACTCCCAAAAAATCAAGAAACTTATTCCCCTGACACCTGGCTGGAAGTAGAAGGACAAATGGTGACAGAAAATTTGGCAGGTAAACGCCAACTTACCATTGCCGCTACCTCTTTCAAAAAGATTCCTCAACCGCAGAATCCATATAGTTATTAGTCAGAAATATTGATGACAAATGACCAATGACAAATGACAAATGACAAATGACAAAATCTAAAGCATTTATTCAACCACTAGATCGGATAGCGATCGCACTGATGCTACTGCTGAGTGTGCTGATTGGGTTAATCATATTGCAAGGTGATGTGGTGACTGCTCGTGTGCGGGACTTTACCTGGCAAAATCAACAGATTGGGGCGGAAGATAACTCCTTTACTCTCACCTTCAGCCGCCCAATGGAAATAAAAAGCGTAGAGGATAATTTGAAAATCGATCCACCCCTAGCAGGTAAATTTAGTTGGGCTGGGCGGCGGATGGTTTATACACTGCTAACACCCGCACCTTATGGCACGAATTATAAAGTGCAGTTACAGGGAGCCAAAGATAAGTTTGCCCAGCAAGAAGGTAACAATCGAACGATCCAGCCTTTTACAGGGAGTTTCCGCACACGCGATCGCGTCATCCTTTACATAGGAACCGATAAAGAAGAACAGGGACGATTAGTTCTATACAACTTAACCCAAGAGCAAAAAAGGGTACTTACCCCCAAAGACTTGATTGCAATGGACTTCGAGTCATTTCCAGATGGGGAGAAAATTTTATTTTCGGCTCGCGCGACCAAAAACCAAGACTTACTTTCAGCTCAACTTTACACAGTCACAACAGGCGTTTCTAGTAAATCTGGACAAGAAGCACAGCCAGGAGGAAAAGTTGACCTAGTTTTAGATAGTAAAGATTATGAAAACCTGAAATTTGACTTATCACCTGATGGGGAAACTATTGTCATCCAGAGGGGAAACAAAACTAATCCCGGCGACTTTGGACTGTGGTTTATGCCAGCAACCAGCGATGCTTCAGCAGAAAAACCCACTCCTAAACGTTTGAAAAGCCAACCGGGAGGAGACTTTATGATTACGCCAGATAGTAAAGCCGTAGCAGTTGCCCAAGGAGAGGGAGCAGCAATTTTACCACTGCAAGGTGATGCCACTAAACCCCTAGATTTTCTGCCCCAGTTTGGTTTGGTACAGGCTTTCTCTAAAGATGGCTCTCAGGCAGCGATGGTAAAGTTTAATACAGATTATACGCGAGATTTGTTTTTAGTGACAAACCAAGGTGTGCAGAAACAACTATTAAAAACAACAGGCTCAATTGTCAGTTGCCAATTTGACATTGCCTCACCTACCCTCTACTGCTTGCTGACACAGCTAGTATCCAAAGAACAATACATAGAACAGCCTTATGTGGTGGCAATTGATCTGAAAACCGGGCAACAGAAACCCCTCCTAGTCCTGCCTCCCGCTCAACGAAATGTGCAAATGAGTTTATCTGCTGATGGTTTAGGCTTGTTATTTGACCAAGTAGTACCGCAGACAAACCCCCCAGCATCATTACCCACAAACACTTTGAAAACTGATGATGGAGATGTTATTGCTACCAGCAGCCTGTGGTTAATGCCTTTGTTACCCATTGCTGATGCTGCAACTGTTGAAATTAGACCAGAACAACTCCCCTTAGCTGGATTTCATCCCCGTTGGCTACCTTGAGCGAATAATTCTAAGTCCATTTCGGAAGGTCAGTTAAGGTATCGCCACCAAAACTCGAGTTGAATCTAATGGAGTTCAGTTCCATCCTTACGGAGCAGATAGCGATCGCTAATCAACTTTAAGACTACTCTACCTATTTCTGGATGCGTTTTCTCAATGAGTGGTTGCACAACAACGCCTTCCATGATGCAATTGGGACTAACTACACTATTGGCATTATTGAACTGAGACACCGCTTCCCAAGTGTAAGCACCGATATAAAGCACGGGCACTTTCGGCAAAGCAAATTCATCGCAAAAAGCCACAAAATCGCTGTAATTGAGAAAATAACTGCCGCGACGCACAGCAAATATAGCAATTCCAATATTGCCATTATTCAAGCCATATTTGATATCTTGTACGCCGTAGATTTCGCCAAAAATCTGAGTTCCTGGCGGAAGTTTCTGTAAAGCTTCGTTTTCGTTGTAAGCACAAATATAAACTAATTTTTTGTTTACTTCGCTGTTTTTCCAGAAGTAATTATGGCTGCCAATTTTAGTTGTGCCATCAGCATCAACTAAAACAGAGAAGTTAGTTCCGTGCAACTTCTCTGTTACAACAACTTCTTCACCTTCAATTAGGATGTTTTTGTAACGTTTAAGGTTTTCTGGACTGGGGAATTTGTAATGTCCAATAAAACTTTCTACTTCCCCGCTCATCCCTTGAGGAATTGGATATTCGTACTTTGTGACACCAAAATACTCCGTGTAGTCGTCTCCGACATTTCCCATAAAGTTATTACCAACGGGAATAAGCAAACCCTCAGAAAAAATTCCGCGAAGTTTGGCAGCACGCAGTTTTTTCGAGTAGTAGTTACGAATACCAAACCGATCTAAAAAGTTTTCTGGAATAACACTATCAATCGGAAAGTAAAAACCTAAATCACCAGGCTGAAAGTTTCATTTGACTATAATTACTTGATACCCCATATCTTCAATAGAGGCAATATCTAGTCTATCAGCATTAGGATGAGGATTAATGCTGTTGATTTTAACAACTTCTACTTTAAAAATACTTATAGCTCACCTCTTTTGAAAAAATAGATTTTAGAAAAACTCTAAATTTAGTACACAGTATGGGCGTACAGTTAGCATCCGTGTCAAAATCAGGCTGAAATCCTTTGAAAATTTAGACTTTGGCTCTCTTTTAGTGGCGTGAGATTACGAATTAGTAACTATTTGTTGATAATTTATCCAAGCTTCCCAAAAAAGATATATTGATAGTGTACCCAAGAAGATGCGAAGCACTAAATTCACAGTCGAATCTGGCAGTTTTGGCAATGTGCGAGTACTCATCTGAACGCCTAAAAGACCTCCGCATCCCAAAACTATACCTTGAAAAAACAGAATATTTCCCTCTAGAGCGTGTCCTGTACAGGCAGCTAAGGCAGTAATAACAATCACACCTAAACTAGTCTGAATTGCGACTTTAATTTCTTCTTTTAGTAGTAACATTTGTAGTGGCACCATAATTGTACCGCCACCTAAGCCAAATAAACCTGCTAAAATCCCTGCTGCTCCCCCAGTACCAATTTTAGAAACCAATGAGTTAAATACTGGCTCTGTATTCTCTTTCTCTTTGAAAATTAGTTGCTTACGAAGCTCAATCAAATAGATATTAGCGAGTAGTATGATGCCAAATGTAAAGAGTATTATATAGGACGGAATTTTGTTGGCGAAATATACACCTATTCCAGTAGTTAAAAAGGCGGGAATTCCTAAATAAATTACTCGTTTAAAGTCAAAGTAGCCCATCCACCAATTTTGTAAGCTTCCAGAAATTGAAGTAATCACGATCGCAAGGCTACTAGTAGCGATCGCCTGAACGGGAGTATAACCTAGTGTGACTAAAAGAGGAATTGTAATGATACCACCACCTATTCCTAAAAGTCCAGCTATAACTCCAGATATTAGACCCCCAGCTACTAAAATCAACCAACTAAAATCAATCATAAATAGGTATTTTTCTAGGGGGAATGGGGCATTGGGCATTGGGCATTGAGCATTAATCGCGTCTCCTAACTCCCTCATCCCCGTACTGTCACCGGATGGCTAACAACGCCTCCGTAGAGCAATCCAAAATCATTCCACGGAACTGTACTCGGTTGTGTGTTACCTAAATTGTCAGTAGCAATAGCTCGGAGAAAATATTCACCAGGAACTGGATTCCATTCGATGTCCCAGCGTGTCCATGCAAACGGAAAGTTTGGTTCTCTAAGTCGGGCATATTGCCAAGTTTTACCGCCATCTAGACTGACTTCTACACGGGCAATTTTTCCTTTCCCAGACCAAGAACGTCCACGTAGTAAGTGGGTTTGAGCCGAAAGTGTAGCGGGCCAAGCCAACTCGAAAGCGCTCTTAACATTTTGATAGGTAATCAGCTTACCTTTATATGGCGCGATCGCTGGATAATCTGCACCAATCAGTACCATCTGCTCCGTTACCCACTGCGTATATATCGGTGTTTCAGAAACCTCAATCCGCTCAATCCATTTAACGTTGGCGTTTCCTCCCCAACCAGGGAACAAGACACGGCATGGCTGGCCATGATCTGGAGGTAATGGTTCTCCGTTCATGGCATAGACGACGAGTGAGTTATCTGCTAATGCTTTAGCAATGGGAACTACATTGTTGAACTTGGATTTATTCGCCCCCTTTGAGTCCAGCGAATCAAAATCTGCGCCCTCAACAAGTACGTCTTTTGCTGTGGATTTCAATCCAGCCCGCTCTAATAATATGCTCAGTGGTACACCAGTCCACTCAGCCACGCCAATAGCCCCAAGTCTCCACCGAGTTCCAGAAAGTGGTGTGTTATAAGCTTCTTCAAAGAACCGCCGACCATTAGCAGCACACTCAATGGCACAAGTAACTGAGATGGACGGCATAGCGATGATTTCATCGTAAGTGAACTCACAAGGAACAGAAACACCAGTTCCATGAATTTGCAAACGCCACGTAGATGGGTCAAAGGGAGGAGGTGTACTGCGGTTGTGAACATAAAACCAATCGTTTGGTACTAAATAACCACGCCCATACATCGCTTCCCAGTTCATCTCTAATGTGCCTTTGCTATGAGAGATATATCCTGGTGGTAATGGCTTAAGTATTTTACTGCCTTTAGTTCTGACAGCTGCCTGACTGTGAGCCGGTGCAGGTTTAGCTAACCCCCCAATGGCTGTTGCACCAACCATAGTGGCTAGTATTTGCAGAAAGCGCTGGCGCGAAATACCTGCATCTGCGCTTTTTTGCCAGATGCACTCATCAACTCGTGCGTGTAGATAATCCTCCTGGTCAAAGAGGTTTTCATCACTCAAGCTATTACTCCTTGTAATTCGTAAGTAGTAATTCGTAATTCGTAATTAATATACAGAGCATTAGACTTAATGAGGGAGTGAGGGAGTGAGGGAGTGAGGCAGAAGAATTAATAACCAATGCCCAATGCCCCATGCCCCAAAAATTAGCTGTTTATCGCTGTCCAAACACCAGTGATTTCATCTTGTGTGTAGTTGGGCAAGTAGTGGTCAAATCCGTTTTTAGCTATTTGAGCGATCGCATCAATAAAGCGATCGCAGTCTTCTAATGTATTATATACTGCAAAACTGGCGCGGATAATACTGGGAATGTTGCGGGTAATTCCTCTGTCTACTTCCTGAGCAATTTCGTAGTCTTGCTCATCCGAAATATTCTTGAGTTTGCGAATGTATTCATAAGTGCAGAAAGCCCCAGCCCTAACGCCAATGCCATATTCTTGTGCCAAAATTTCTGCTACTAAGCGTCCATCAAATCCATCAATATCAAAGGGAATAACATGGGCTAAATTATCTCCTGGGATATGTAATTGAACTTCAGGAATTAGCCCAAGCCGTGTATACGTGAATTCTACGAGAGAGTGTTCATACTGAGCAATGCGATCGCGCCCTACTGCTTCGATAATTTCAATCGCCTTGGCAATTGCGATCGCACCCATTGCGTTTGGTGTTCCAGGATCGTGGGCTCGTTCTGTATAAAAACGCTTGATTTCTAGGTTTCTGGTGATATAAGGCAGGTTTCCACCACCGATTTGATAAGGGTAAGAGCTATCAAAAAATTCCTTTGGCCCCAACAAAACCCCGGTTCCATAAGGTGCATACATCTTGTGTCCAGAGAAAGCCACAAAATCTAGATGACATGGGTCATCGTCAGCACGCATATCTACTCGTTCATGCTGAATTAACTGACACACATCTGCAAAAATCTTCGCACCATACCGATGTGCTAAAGCTGCGATTTCGTAAATTGGGGGTCTATAACCTGTAATTGTCGAAGCACCTGTAATTGTTACTAACTTAATTTGCTCGGCTTCGGGGAGATTTTGGTGTGCCTTGAAGATTTCTTCAATTTCTGCGACACTTACACTTCCGTCCGGCTGGGTTCTGTACTGTACAACTTCGTCTCTAGTAACCCAAGGGAGCAGGTTTGATGAATGCTCGATATCAGAAACTAAGATTTTTCCAGGTTTTTTTGCCCAAAGTGTGGCGGCTCCATTAATTGCTTCTGTTGTATTCTTCGCAAAAATTACATAGTTGTCTAAAGATGACCCCACAAAGTCCCGAATGACATTCCGACTAGCGTCATACTCTCGTGTAGTGATGATGGATTTTTGCCCAGAACCTCTATGGACGCTGCCGTATGTATCAAGCATCTCATCCACATGCTGCTTAAGGGTTGCAAAGGGAGTGGTGGTAGCTCCATTATCCAAGTTGACGTACTTTATATAATTTCCCTTAAGAGTCTTTACCCTAAAAGACAGAGACTCATCTGTGAATAACGGTCTAATTTCTTTGTCCCAAAAACTGTCAAAATTTTCTGCAACTAGCGGTAATTGGACAGCTTCTTGCTTTATATTTACACCCATTGCAAGTATATCGGTCATCTTTAGCACCCCTATTTTAAACTTAGAATTTTTGGAAAAGCTTGCTACCACACCGCTTTCTCTAACACAACGATCGTATTAGCCAGTAGTAATTATGGTCTTTATAATTACTTTCTAGCTAGTAGAAAACTCGGTTATTCCAATCATTCTTTAATAAATCAATTAAAAAGTGTATCCGCATTAACACTTAAATAACATGTTTTTACTGTTAAAGAAAATACAGTGTAATAATATATGCAAGTATTCAAGTATACTTTAAGCAATTTTCTTGTAGTCATCAAACAAACTTGATGTATTCAAGACAAGTTGATAAAAAAGCATCTCACTCATTAAGTCTGGAATTGCTTGCTATAAAAGTATTTCCCAACAAAAATGACCGGACTAAATTGAGATTATTCTTTAAAAAAATTTTATGAATTCACTTACTGAAATTGTTACTTCTTCAACATTCCTTTATAAGTGTTTATTCGTAAATATGATGTTTTCCTAACATTTTATTCCTGGCAGAAGCTCTTAGTTGTTTACTGACATTAAATAGCGATCGCTCAAGATCCCAGAATTATCATCGAATACTAAATACTTGTACTGACATCGTTCCTAAGTAATAAATGAGCCAGTAGAAAAATGTATTGAAGGAGACATTTTAAAATTATATCTTAAGACAGATGCGAGTATAGAGAATAAAATGTAGTCTGAGACAGTTTTTCCATACGAAAAACTTTCGTGGAACAGAGCCACTCTGTATTTGTCTCTCCTGCCCCCTACCCCGTTTTCCCCTGCCTCTTCTTGACGGGGAAGAGCATCATAGTGTTATAACGGCATCAGTCTAGATACAAAATAGGGAACACCAATTGATGATTAATTGCTGGTGCCTGGAGAGAGTTAAACTTAGCTTCTAGAGCAAACCCTGATTAGCGCTCTTTTATTACTCCGAAAAAATAAAATATTCGTAGGTTGGGTTGAACGAAGTGAAACCCAACAAAACCAGAGATTGTTGGTGTTGGGTTTCGTTCCTCAACCCAACCTACGCCTAAATTCATCAAAGTCCTTAAAAATAAGGGTGGATGATTTTTATCCGACGAGAGTCATAAAAGAGCGTTAGACACAGTTGATAAGCAATGCTAATGCCAGCACTGCTGATATTTTTAGGCAGGTGGGTCAAGAGTGATGAATGAAGCTGACACCTCAAACAAGGGGGCTGTGATGGAATCCCTAAATTCTGCTAATTCGCCACAATCGGAGCAGGCGAGTTGTCCCTTTTACTCAGTTGTGCCTAATGACAATATGGTAGTTAAACAACTGCCACTCCTCATGCCAGCTGAAGATAGACAATTTTCAAAAGATACTACCCAGCAGGACTGGGTTGCAGAGCCGGAAAGCGGCAAGCAAGCACTTATTGACTCGGAGTTTCATAACCTGCTGGCATTGAACGAAGAATTGCGTTCGGCTAACAATAATTTGTATGAACAAGTAGAGCAGCTAAAAGACAACCTAGCTGAGTCTGAAAAGGTTTTGCAGTGGCAGAAAACGCGCTCCAGCGTTACTGAGTCGATGCTCAACCAACATACTCAGGAATTGGCTGCGGCTCAAGAACAGATAAAATCTCTATTTCAACAATTAGAAACTGCTGTACAAACCGTTCAACGCCAGGAAATTTTCACTGATAGTTATAAAGCACAGCTACAAATTAGCCAGCAACGCCTTGCCCAGTTAGAGCGAGAATGTACGTTGTTACACACTAATAATAGCGAACAGTCTGAACAGTTATTGCAGTCAGAAACTGTTTGTCGGGAGTTACGTACTAGACTGATGCGACAACAACGCCAGACGCTGCAATTCAAAGCAGCTCTAGAAAAATGTCTAGATACATCGGTTCCTAGCTATGACTCTTTAGAAGATACTGCAAAACATCCTAAAGATATAACTAGCGCCCAAGGAAGATTTTCTAGAAAAGCTCGGTCTTTGTTTCCTAACGCCCAGCCAATTCAACCTTGGTCAGCAGAATCAGAATCCTTGACTGAGAGTGTAGATAATTCTTGGGGCGAACCGTCAGCACCAATCCCATTTCAAAGAAATGAACCGACTCCGCCACCATCATCTTCTTGGAACTGGTCAGTTAAGCAAAATCAAAATACCTCAACACCACCAGAACCAATCCCCTCTCCAAAAATTGACGATTCCCCAGATATACCGGAAGCTATTTCAACTTCGGGTTCATCCAATTTAGATCAGCAATTAGATAGTCTAATCCAAATGTTTTTCACCTCCCAGCCTGAATCTGCATCACCACCGCCTGCTGCTAAAACGGATGTGAATAATAATGATTCTCCTATCTGGGAGACTTTAGCAACAATCCTAAAAGACGATGAGGAAATAGAAAATCCACAGGAAGCGCACTTGGAAGCAGAAATCAATCCCCCTGCAACTATCTCCATTTCTAGGACAACAGATTCTGTAACTTCACCAGCCAATAACTTACTGGTTTCCTCTACTTCCTCCCACACTGAGTCGCCTGTTGAAGAAACTGAAGACTACTGGTCAGAAGTTTCCCAATTTTCACCAGAGTTATTAGGTGATAACACTAATGATGCTAATTCACCTTCACCTGTGGTTTATCCCCAGCGTCCACCCAAAGGGCGTAAGTCATTAGCATCTGTGGAACTACCGAATTTTCGCCCTCAAGGTCAATAGATTAGTTATTGGTCATTGGTCATTGGTCATTGGTCATTGGTCATTGGTCATTGGTCATTGGTCATTGGTCATTGGTCATTGGTCATTGGTCATTGGTCATTGGTCATTAGGTTATTAAGTAAGTTGGCGCGAAAAAACCCAAGTATGTTACGAAACGCAAACTGGCTTAAAGCCCTTACTAATGACCAATGACAAAAGACTAATGACAGCCCTCTGGTGTGGTCGCCGTTATTCGCGTTCGCCATTTAGCTTTAATTGCGCCGATCTACTTAGTCGTTAGTCATGTTCAATATCTAATTGAGAATCCTTGCTTCTGACTTCGGAATTATGGCTTCTGGGTTGGCCTTTGCAACTTGAGAGCGCGATCGCGGTTTGCCTGTGGCGATCGCATAATTAATTGCCAGCAACCACAGCCACAAGCCAGGATTCCGGGGTTCTAGCCAAAAACCTACCCGGTTTAAGAAGCGCTCGAACCACGGACTCAGCAAAGCGCTAATGAGGGCATGACGACCGAAGTTGAAATAACTACCAAGCCATCGTACTAAATCTCTAGACCCAGCAAGTTCCCAAATCCATAAAAGCAAGGCAGGATTTTTCCTAGCGGCTTTGAGTGCTAACCGGTTAAAGGTTAACCAATCACACCTATCTTTGATGAAGTTATCTGCTACTTCTTGGGGTTCGTCTGCTAACAGTCCAAAGAAGGTGTTGAGCATGGAGTTAATGCGCTGGGGTGGTAAAAATTTCCCAGTGGGTACCATCATCCCTTTGGAAAATAGCCAAGTTACTGAAACGTTGCTTTGGTAAGCACGAATCTGATTCAAGTGGCGGAAACTCAACAAGTCATGTTTGAGAGCAGTATCTAACAGCGTTGTTAAGCGCTCTAAGTTGCGAACTAGGGAACCAAAACCGGTGAAGACGAGTGGAGACTGGAGTGATGCGGCATCGCCGATCGCAATCAATCGAGCGAAGGCAACTGTGCGATCGCTACTTCCCACACTAAAATGTCCCGGTATATACCCAAATGTCGGCTTCTTCCACACTAATTTGTCCATATCGCACCTGCGATACTCTGGCAAAATCGTGAAAAAGTCTTCGTACATCTCTAGCAATGAACCGGGATTTTCAGCATTCACCTCGTGGTAATGAAATAAATAAATCGTCAGTTCATCATCTGCTCCAGGAAACAATTCCCAAATCAGCTGCCTTCCCCGCGAAATATCTCCATGACTATAAAGCACGTCCCCATACTGCGAATCCCACACTTGCGGCTCAAATCCGCTCTCAATTGCCGCTCCTACCGTCGGACACACACTATCAAAGGCCCGACCACCATTTAACTGCCAAGCGATGGGTGAGGCAGTTCCCATTGCATCTATTAGCAATCGTCCGCTTACTTGTTTTTCAACCTGACTAGGTAAGTGCTTGACTTGCAACAAAACTTGTGATATATCAATATCTGCACGCATAAATTCTGTTTCATCCCAGATTTCGCCGCCTGCGGCTTGCAGCTTTTGCCCACACATAAGGAGCCATTTTTCGGAATCTAAGCCTAAATTTAGGACTGTGGGTGTGTGTAGAACAGGCGATCGCAGTTTGGATGGATTATTCGCATCAAAAAACTTATTGAATCCATCTTTGTATTCCCTAGCAATGATGGTTTCTAACTCCGAGGGAGTAACTAAACCCAGATTAACCAAGCTTTGAATCTCATCGCGGGAAATATTCCATTCTCGGTTCATCTTGCCAAAGGGCATTCGTTCCACCAGCAGGACTTTATATCCTAGTTTTGCCATTAATGCAGCATGAATCGCGCCTAGTGCGCCACCGATGTAGATAATGTCGAACTGGGGATTAGTGACTAGGGACTGGGTACTGGGATTACCTTTTCCCCTGTCCCCTTGATTGGAAAACACAACTTGACGCGGCTGCTGCGGATTTCGGACTCCTTCGCGCCATCGTTGTTCCCACCAATAGGCACGTGTTAGATCGTATTCACCGTTAGGCATTTTCTGAAAATACTTGACGGTGAGGGGGTAAGCAGAGCCTAGTGCGGCAAAAATCGATTGCTGCGATAAATCAATCGTTGGTGGTTCTGGGTAATGATGCGGAAAACGGTTTCTGATTTCTTTGGTTAGGCGTTGCAGAATTTGTCCCTCACTGGGAAAGGGTTGTTCTGCCCAACGAAACACTTTCAGATAGGTAGTTCGTTGCACCGTCCAGACAAATACCGAAAGTTCCGCAGGCAATTTTTCGGAAAGAGCCGCTCCAGCAGGTGTAGTAGCACTGGGTATTTTGAGGCGAAAGCCTTCCGAAGTAAGCACTTTTTCTCCATTTCCAGGTTCAAAATCCGTTTGTAGCCAGCTACGTACAGTTTCTATATCTGGAGTTGGAACTTCTAAATAAAGGATTTCTCTCATCGTTTCCTGACATCTCCGAGCAATCTACTCACTAAGACAGATTTTATGAAAGCACAAAGTAAAGTAAACTCCGCGCTATTAGTTTGGTAAAGATTCAGTAAAGAAATTTTAAGAATTTGTTGAAGAATTTATTGTTCATTTTGTATTTCTGTAAACCCACGCCATGAATTATCCCATTCCAGACAGTCCCCAGGAAATTTTTGCTTTACGACAACAGCCAATTGATGAAGAACTCGTTGCTGCTGCGATCGCTGGAGTAATTAAAATTGTCCGCGCCCAGGGTCAATCTTTGGAAGAATTAACCGCTCAGTTGCTAGCAGACGATCCACTGCTGGATCGGGAACAACGTCGCTGGTTGAGCCAATTAGTTGCCCAATCGTGGGAAAAGTTCTCCTAAAACCTGGCATAAGATGAAGTTTTGGTCGCAGCATTCGATTTCTAGGTCTGCACCTAAATATTGGATTGGCGATGCCTGCGGCGGGCTGCGCCTACGCAATTTAGGTATGGGAGTAAGAATACTTGTCGGTATGGGATTGGCAATTGGGTTGCTATTTTGGCATTCATGGCACAGAAGCCACTAAATTAACCATATCAGCGTTTTACGTTGCTAATGAATTTTACAGGAATACCCGGTAAGCGTAAAGCTCAGTCCCTTTAGGGCTGAGAGTGTCAAAACGTTCTGAAACGGAAAGACCCCTGGTTTGTAGCAGAGGTCTTTTTTTTGGAGCAATCTTCATGCTCTTTGAGCGATACCTTGACACTTAGCGGAATAAATGTTTTTGGCACACACAGGACTTACGCAAAAAAGTTCTGAAGTAGCGGTAATTCATGAATTACCGCTACGAAAAATCAGGTTTTTGAGACAAATTTGCGTAAATTCTAACACAAATCAGTTGAGCGATCGCTTCCCCTTCTCATCGAAAAGCGTAAGCTGTGAACACACTACATATTAGTTTTTGTCAACTAGAAGCTTTCACCGCCGCTTCTGCTTGAGAGTGCAATAACAAACCGTATTCCAAGCCCTCCACCACCGCTTGATAGGAAGCCTCCAAAATATTGGTAGAAACCCCCACCGTAGTCCAGCGTTGACGACCATTGCCTGATTCTACCAACACGCGGGTTTTCGCCGCAGTGCCCGTATGTCCGTTGAGAATCCGCACTTTGTAATCTGTCAAATCAAAGGTTGCTATTTGGGGATAAAAGTTCACCAAAGCCTTGCGTAAAGCCGCATCCAAAGCGGCAACCGGGCCATTCCCTTCCGCCGCCTCCAAAATATTTTTGCCGTCAACAGCGATTTTGACCGTAGCTAGGGCATTGCTAGTTTCTTTCCCCTCAATCAAGTCACAGTGGACTTGAAAACCTTTGACTTCAAAAAACTTCTGGCGGCCTCCCAAAGCTTCGTGCATCAGTAGGGCAAAACTGGCCTCTGCGGCTTCAAATTGAAATCCTTCACTCTCCAAATCTTTAAGACGCTGGAGAATTTGCTTGGCTTCTGCCTTTAGCTGGTCGAGGTTAATCCCGAAACTGCGGGCTTTGGCTAAAACATTGCTTAGTCCAGACTGTTCAGAAATCACGATGCGGCGATGATTTCCGACTTGTTCTGGCTGAATATGTTCGTAAGTCAGAGGATTACGTTCTACAGCTGATACATGAATACCACCCTTGTGGGCAAAAGCCGAAAGTCCCACAAAGGGAGCGTGTTCATCTGGCGCGAGGTTGACCACCTCACTCACAAACCGACTAGCTTCTGTAAGTTGTGTTAGCTGGTCTTCTGTGATACAACTGTAGCCCAGCTTCAGTTGTAAATTGGGAATTAACGAACAAAGGTTAGCATTACCGCAACGTTCACCATAACCATTAATTGTCCCCTGTACCATCTTTGCCCCTGCCATGACGGCGGCTATTGCGTTAGCAACCGCCATTTCTGAATCGTTATGAGTATGAATTCCAATTTGAGGGATTGGGAATTGGGGATTAGGGATTGGGGACTGGGAAGATTCTTTCCTACTTCCTAGTCCCCAGTCCCCAGTCCCCAGTTTCCCAGTCACTTCTACCACATCTTGCACAATTTGGCTAACTTCATGGGGTAAAGTACCGCCATTAGTATCACACAGGACTAGCCATTCAGCACCAGATGCGATCGCAGCTTCTAATGTCTGTAAAGCATAATCTGGATTGTGCTTGTAACCATCAAACCAATGTTCGGCATCGTAGATAATCCGACGACCTTGAGAACGGAGGTACTCAATGGTGTCACGAATCATCGCCAAATTTTCTTCTAATGTCGTCTTGAGGCTGGTTGTAACATGTAAATCCCAAGACTTACCAAAAATCGTTACCCAGCGAGTTCCCGCAGCCAAAATATCCTGTAGCATCGGTTCGGTTGCGGCAGTGGAGTTAGGCCGTCGAGTCGAACAAAAAGCCACAACTTCAGCTTGTTTTAGCGGATCTTCTTGGAGTTGCCAGAAAAATTGTACATCCTTGGGATTAGCACCAGGCCAACCGCCTTCAATGAAAGGAACTCCCAGTTGATCGAGTCTTTTGGCAATGCGTAACTTATCTTCTATCGATACTGATAGCCCCTCGCGCTGAGTGCCATCCCGTAATGTAGTGTCATAGAGCCAAAGTTGAGGTGAAGAATTTGTGGTCATAAAACTGGGACCGACGAGACAACTTTCGAGGCAATGTGTCAATATACAACAAAACGCCAGTTTGGCAATTTTAAAATGCCTAAGGTACTAGCTGAAGGTAAAACAATTGAGTGCGTAAGCGGAAGCAATCTCCGAGCAATTTTGCTGCAAAATGGTATTGACCTCTACAATGACGGTGCTAAGGTAATAAACTGTCGAGGCATTGGCAGTTGCGGAACCTGCGCGGTTAAGGTAGAGGGCAAAGTATCAACAGCGAATTGGCGCGATCGATCCCGGCGTTCGCTTCCTCCCCATTCTCCTACAACAGACTTACGTTTAGCCTGCCAAACTCAGGTTTTAGGCGATGTGAAAGTGACAAAGTTTGATGGATTTTGGGGACAAGGTTCTCGAATAGTGTGGACACCAAAAGGTTAAAAAGGAGTAAGACAAGATGGGTAGATGGACACCCTTAATTTTAATGGCTGGAGGTTTAGCCATTCTGCTTGGTACATTACTAGGCATCAATTTTCCTATGGGCGTACAAACCGCTAACGCTCCCGGTGGTAAAGCAGCAAAAGTCCTGCCAGCTAATATCAATGTTAATAGCAGTGCTGGCAGCAAAAATGAAGAAACTGCAACTGAAGGAAATGAAACAACTGAAACAAACGAAAACAAGCGCTCTATTGTAGCCCCAAGACCTGACAATAGAAGTAACGTTGCTCAGAATCCTTCTGAAGACTCAACATCACCTGCTGACAGTACAACAGAAAACAATACGGATAGTTCGGCAACAGAAACGCCATCCAGCAACACAAATCAAGGCAACGAACCAATTCGAGCCTTGTGGTAACGATAGATCCGTCTTTAGTTATGAGTTATAAGTTATAAGTTATGAGTTAATTAGTTATGAGTTATTAGTTATGTACTAATGATAAATGGCTAACGATCAATGACTAATGACTAATGACTAGTGAGATCGTAATTATTGGTGGCGGCGTTATTGGTTTAGCGATCGCCATTGAACTAAAACTGCGCGGGACAAACGTCACCGTGTTTTGTCGTGACTTTCAAGCTGCTGCTACCCATGCCGCCGCCGGGATGTTGGCACCAGATGCGGAAAACATCACTAATGAGGCAATGCTTTCATTGTGTTGGCGATCTCGTGCTTTATATCCCGACTGGACGCGCAAACTAGAAGAACTAACCGGCTTAAATACTGGCTACCGTCCTTGTGGTATCCTCGCACCCGTTTTTGAAGAGGCAGGGGGTAGGGGAGATGAGGGAGCAGGGGGAGCAGGCGGAGAGAAATTAATTCTTTCATCCCCCTCATCCCCCTCATCCCCGGCTTACTGGTTAAATAAAGAGGCAATTCATCAATATCAGCCAGGATTGGGAGCAGAGGTAGTTGGTGGCTGGTGGTATCCTGAAGACGCACAAGTTGATAATAAGGCTCTAGCTCACGTATTGCGGACAGCGGCTGAATCTATTGGTGTTGAACTCAAAGATGGTATTACGGTAGAAGGATTTTTACAGCAGCAAGGACAAGTGGTTGGCGTGCAAACCAATGCTGGAATAATTCGCGCCACGCACTATGTTTTAGCTTCAGGTGCTTGGTCAAATGAGTTATTACCACTACCAGTGGTACCCAGAAAAGGACAAATGCTGAGTGTGCGGATACCAGAATTTGCGCCGGACTTGCCCTTGAAGCGGGTTTTGTTTGGGCAGAATATTTACATTGTACCAAGATGCGATCGCCTGGTTATCGGGGCAACAAGCGAAGACGTTGGCTTCACCCCCAACAACACCCCAGACGGCATTCAAAAATTATTACAAGCTGCCATCCGGCTGTATCCCCAATTAAAGCATTATCCCATCCAAGAATTTTGGTGGGGATTTCGCCCAGCCACCCCCGATGAGTTACCCATCCTTGGCACTAGTCACTGTCAAAATTTAACCTTTGCAACTGGTCATTACCGTAACGGAATTCTACTGACACCCGTAACCGCCGCATTGATTGCCGACTTAATATTAGAACAAAAGCCCGATCCTCTACTTGCTGATTTTCACTATTCGCGCTTCCAATCCCAGCCATCTACCTCCACCCCAATGCTGACTCACTCTGCCAATTTCTCTAACGGGCATCATACTGCTATATCCCCACTCCCTATTCAAGACTCCCCACTAATTATTGCTGGCAAAACCTTTCAATCCCGCTTGATGACGGGAACTGGTAAGTATCGCAGCATTGAAGAAATGCAGCAAAGCGTTGTTGCCAGTGATTGCCAAATTGTCACCGTGGCAGTACGACGGGTACAAACCAAGGCCCCCGGACATGAAGGTTTAGCTGAAGCCTTAGATTGGACAAAAATTTGGATGTTACCCAATACAGCAGGTTGCCAAACTGCTGAAGAGGCGATTCGGGTGGCGCGTTTAGGACGAGAAATGGCGAAATTATTAGGGCAGGAAGATAATAACTTTGTCAAGTTAGAAGTAATACCTGACCTTAAGTATTTACTCCCAGATCCAATTGGGACGCTGCAAGCCGCAGAGCAACTAGTGAAAGAAGGTTTTGCAGTATTGCCCTATATTAACGCTGACCCCATGTTAGCCAAGCGTTTAGAAGAAGTAGGCTGTGCGACGGTAATGCCTTTGGCATCGCCAATTGGTTCTGGACAAGGGCTAAAAACAACCGCCAACATCCAAATCATCATCGAAAATGCAGGTATACCGGTGGTGGTAGATGCAGGTATTGGTTCACCCTCAGAAGCCGCCCAAGCAATGGAATTGGGAGCAGATGTTTTATTAATTAATAGTGCGATCGCACTTTCTCCAAACCCAGCAGCAATGGCTCGTGCCATGAATTTAGCAACAGTCGCCGGTCGTCTAGCATACCTTGCTGGCAGGATGCCCATCAAAGATTATGCCAGTCCTAGTTCACCTCTCACCGGGACAATTACTAGTTAGGGAATGGGTACTGGGTACTGGGTACTGGAGACTAGGAAAAAGTTTTCTAATCCCAATCCCCAATCCCCAATCC
>NZ_NOLK01000080.1:0-35306 GCF_002245985.1 Nostoc sp. 'Peltigera membranacea cyanobiont' 232 | reverse complement strand
ACCTGTATTTTATATATCATTTATCAAATTGTCTAAAGCCATTTTCGCTACTGACTCTGCTCTAGAACTAGTTACTTTCTGATAGCGTAAAGTCGTTTGGATATTCTGGTGTCCCATCAATGCCCGTAACTCTTCAATCCCCATTAGTCCCACCCGTTCAGTTGCAAAGGTATGTCGGAGGTCATGCAGTCGAATGCCAATCAAATCCTGGCTTTGCCCAATCGCTTCTTTCCAATTTGCATTCACAGCTCGATAACTAAGGGGCGTTATCACTTTAGTTGTCGGGTGTTGGGCTGTGAATAATGCTCTTGAATCTGCATGGCGATAATATAAAATATAATATACTTATTTAAAGCAATCTCTGCATCTTCACTATAAAAACACCAACGTTGTTTGTTACCTTTACCCACTACCTGAAACTTACGTTGCGGTTGATTTATCTGTGATAACTCCAATGTTAGTAATTGCCCAACTCTAGCTCCACTTCTATGCAATAACCGAGTAATCGCCTCTAGTCGGGAGTATGACATACTTTTTTGATGGATAACACCCCTAAACCCCAAGAATCGCTGGCTCTATACGTCAAAAGAATACGCACCAGCTTGGGCATAAGTCAAACTGAACTTGCTCTCATTGCCGGAATTCATCTTCAAAGTCTGGGTAAGATTGAACGCGCTATGACTACCAAACTCAATAGCAAAAGTCAGCGTGGGTTAGCTTATGCATTGCAAATTCCAAGCGAGTATCTTGATGCTGCTGTTCGTGGTACACCGATAGGAGCGTCCGATTCCCTCAAGTTCTGCCCTGACTGCTGGCAACCTGGGACTCCGCCAGAGGAAATTTGGTTATTAGTGCGATCGCAATGTTGTTTTCTTTGCGGTACTCGTTTACGCAATAGTTGTGCTAACTGCAACGAGCCGATTACGTCTTTGAAGTTTCGTTTTTGTCCTTACTGTGGCAAGACATACAAAGAATCAAATGATTCTGAATCTCAAACCAAGCCACCCAAGAAAAATTGAGTCCGCATATTTTAACTTGTTAAGCACTTAAAGATTACATGTTGAGATAGTGCAATTTGTAGGCGCAACAGTTTATATCTATAAAAGTAATACCATTATGGACAAGCCATCAATACCAAAGTGACATCAATTGAACGTACTGCTTACCCTAGATTCAAACGCCAATTTACCACCAAAGAACTTACTGAGATTTATACTCCAACTAAATCCGAAATTGCTTTCGCTTACAATACGACGAAAGGTGAAAGTAATATTTTGAGCCTGCTCATCATCTTAAAATCATTCCAAAGACTGGGTTATTTCCCATCGATTGCAGATATCCCACTGAAAATCATTAACCATATTCGTAGTCATGTAAAAATTGCTCTTGATATTGTTTTAGGTTATGAAAATAACAAAACAATGTACCGACATCGAACAGCTATCCGCGAATATCTTCAAGTTAAATCTTTTAATCAAACTGCGCTACATTTAGCGGTATCTGCGGTGAATGAATCAGCCCAGGTGATGGATAATCCTGCCGATTTAATGAATGTCGCTATTGCCGAACTAATTAAAAATAGATATGAGTTGCCAGGATTTAATACCTTAAATGTTTTAAAGCTTCCGAGTATTTGGGGTGACGGGACAACGGCGGCGGCGGATGGGACTAAGTATGAACTCTATGAAGAAAATTTCCTCTCTGAGTATCATATCCGCTATGGTGGCTACGGAGGGATTGCTTACCATCATGTTTCCGATACCTATGTGGCGCTATTTAGTCATTTTATTTCCTGTGGGACTTGGGAGGCTGTTTATATTATTGAGGGTTTGTTGAAAAATCTTTCTGATATTCAGCCTCATACGATTCACGCAGATACTCAAGGACAATCAACGCCTGTGTTTGCTCTGTCACATATGTTGGGGATTAAGTTAATGCCCCGGATTCGGAATTGGAAGGATTTAAATTTCTTTCGCCCTGATAATGATACGGTTTACAAGCATATTGATTCTTTGTTCAAAGATGCGATTGATTGGGAGAAAATTCAAAACCATTGGCAGGATATTTTACAGGTTGTGCTGTCGATTCAAACTGGCAAGATTTCGAGTGCAGTGCTGTTACGAAAGCTGGGAAATTATAGTCGGAAAAACAGATTATACCAGGCTTTTCAGGAGTTAGGACGGGTAATCAGGACGGTATTTCTGTTGCAATATATTTCGGATATGAAGTTGAGACAACAGATTACTGCGGCAACGAATATTGTTGAGTCTTATAATGGTTTCTCGAAGTGGTTTTTCTTCGGTGGTTTTGGGGTTATTGCTAATAATGACCCAATTGAGCAGGAGAAGATTGTTAAATATAATGATTTGGTTGCTAATGCTGCGATCTTTCACAATGTTGTGGATTTGACTGAGGTTTTGCGGGATTTGCTGAAGTCTGGTTATTTGATTACTCGTGAAGATGTGGCAGCGTTGAGTCCTTATATGACAAGTCATATCAAGCGTTTCGGCGATTACTTGATTGATATGGAGACTGTGCCGAATTTGTTGGATGATGACAAGCTCTTAGTTTTGGCTTGAGAAATTGTGAAGGTAGTTCTGGTAGGGGTTGTAGAGTTTTTGTTTACATAACTTTACAACGAATCGCACTTGCACGTATCCCGGCTGTACCCCCTTCTCGGCTACGGTGTACACACAAGTGCTTTTGTTCAGAACACAAGTGCTTTTGTTCAGAACACAAGTGCTTTCGTTCAGAACACAAGTCTTTTTTGAGCCTTTGAGGGAATGAAACAGCTTTGCTTTTCAAGAGGGGCTGGGGGATCAAAAGGCTGTGGGGCAAATAGTTCTTGGATAGTTATTTTTGGTTTCATGGCTGTTTGTATATAGGTATTGTTTGCATTTTATACTTGGTGGATTAATTAATTTACCAATCGTCTAATATCAGATTTGCATCTTCACTAATTAGCTCTTCAGGGGATTGAGCTGCCGACTCTATAATCATCTTCGCTTCAGGAGTTCCGATTTCTGCTAATGCTAGGAGAGACTTTCTTGGCACATTGAGCCATTCATCATAAGACCATCGGTATGTCAATGCCTTGGATAATGCAGGAATTGCTCTTTCATCGCGCAATACATCCAAAAGTTCAACAACTGATTCATGAAGACCATTATTACTCTCATCATTGAGGATTTGACAAAGTATAGGTATGTAATCCTTTGATAGGTTATTCCATGCTGCCATCATGACAAACCAAGCCCCAGGATAATCTTCTGGATTTGAAGCATATTTTTCCAACTCCTGAATCACTTCGCTAACTGAAGGAGGTGATGCCTCAAATTCCTTGTTCATCTCCTCTAAAAGTCTTGATGATTCAGTGGGTCTTGGAGAATCCTTGAATAATTTCAGGTATTTTTCAATCGTGTTACTTATAGCGGTTCCCATTCAGATGCGGTACAACATTATATCGCGGGGTGTAGGGGCACGGCACTGCCGTGCCCCTACAACTTTACCTCACGTAAACGAGAAGTTCTATAGCATTTTATAGCCTCTTAATATTATTGATATTTTGGTTAAAAAAGCAAATCCATTAGGGCTAAACCGAATGGCATGCTTGAAAAGCTCTAAGCTATATGGGATAAGCGCTACAGATTTTAAAGTTATTGAAGAGGGAAGGTCTTGGTATAAGACAGGCGATTGTGCTTGATGCAATCCTTCGTAGCTTGCTGCTGTAGGCATCGCTAAAAGCGTTGAGTGGGGGTTTTGCTCTTGGTGTAACCGCCCACCGGAGGCGATCGCAAAAGCTTAGAAAAGCTTACTCACTCATTAAATACTTTCTTGAAGACGAGCAAGCAAAATAACCTAAGGTTTGTAGTGAGCAATTCAGAAAATTCATTGCGATCGCACAATCATGTTAGATTATAGTTTGTTGTTTCTCTTAAACACAAAATCCGACAGTTTCCTACCCATCTCCTCATTGTGGGAATGAAAAAAAAGAGTTAAAAGTTAAGTTTTTTGAAAATGATATGCAGCAACACACCTATTTTCATTACCTCACATCGCTTATCAGACAAGACTTACAACCACAACTGAATATGATTGTCAAAGCAAAAATTAAAAAAATATGAATTGCATTTTTACCCTCAAAAAAATGATATGTTAGATACAGAATTGAATTTCGCACGTTACTGGAGTAGAACGATATAGACTACTCCAGTTTTTCACCCTCAAACCCTTGGCATTAACTGCTTTTGACGGAACTTGAGGGCAACCTGAGTACACATTTAAATAACCCAAACCCAGTTTAAAGTTAGTTTAATTCCTTGCTGGGATTGGGTTTTGGCTGAGTACAAAGAAATCCTGAACCCCCATCTAGAAACACTAGAACCCCAACCAAAAAATACTAGAACCCCTACCTGAAAAAAACTTTTTTAATTCTTGTAATGCTTGAAGAATTAGGGTTTTTAGTGTTTGAGTACAAAAGTAATAAATCCAATAAATTCTATCCTAGAGAGACGCAATATCTGGCTGGGAGACGGCTGCTATAAATCTTATATCGCCAATCACCCAACGCTCTGAAACAAAACAAAGCGAAGGGTGAGTGGAGGGATGACATAGCACCATGCCTGAAGTGAAGAGAAGTCGCGGCTGTAAGCACCAATTCTACCCAAGAACCGAACGTTGACACACACCAGCCGAACATCAGATATCTATCGCCTGCTTTACTTGAAAACAAGTTACCCGAACCCAAGGGTTTGCAGGCAGTGTGGAAGACGCGACTTCAATTCTGGGCATGAAAGAGCAGCAACAGCATCTCCCACAGTGGCAGCCGAGTCCACCGACCTTTTTGCGAAATTCAATGACATCATCGTCTACACGACTCCTCAACTCCAACGCTACGGAATCGCCAACCCAAGCAAAATCCGGTGATTGCGGCTGCGACAGCAACAGCAGCGCCACCGTGGAAAGAGACGAAAAGCTCCAAGAACGCATTGCTAAACATCCCTGCTACAGCGAAGACGCTCATCACCACTACGCCCGGATGCACGTTGCAGTTGCACCAGCTTGCAACATTCAATGCAACTATTGCAACCGCAAATATGATTGCGCTAACGAAAGCCGTCCTGGAGTAGTTAGCGAATTGCTAACACCAGAAGAAGCATCACACAAAGCTTTGGTCATTGGTGGTAAGATTCCGCAAATGACAGTTGTGGGAATTGCCGGCCCTGGCGACCCATTGGCGAACCCAGAAAAAACTTTCCGCACATTTGAGTTGATTGCAGCCCAAGCACCAGATATCAAGCTGTGCTTATCAACCAATGGTTTAATGCTGCCAGACTACATCGATCGCATTAAACAATTAAATATAGATCACGTGACGATCACCATTAACATGGTAGATCCAGAGATCGGTGCTAAGATTTATCCTTGGGTTCACTACAGACGCAAGCGCTATAGAGGTATTGAAGGCGCAAGAATTCTCCACGAAAGACAGATGGAAGGATTGCAAGCCCTGAAAGATGCTGATATCTTGTGCAAAGTCAACTCGGTGATGATTCCCGGAATTAATGACCATCACTTAGTTGAAGTGAATCGAGTCATCCGTGAAAAAGGTGCATTCTTGCACAACATCATGCCATTGATTTCTGCACCAGAACATGGCACACACTTCGGTTTAACCGGTCAACGCGGCCCCACACCCAAAGAACTCAAAGAAGTTCAAGACAACTGCTCTGGTAACATGAAAATGATGCGTCACTGTCGCCAGTGCCGTGCCGATGCAGTCGGATTATTGGGAGAAGACCGCAGCCAAGAATTTTCCAAAGAGAAATTCTTGGAAATGGCTCCCGAATATGACATGGAACAACGCGCTACTGTTCACGAAGGAATTGAGAAGTTTAAAGAAGAACTTAAAGTAGCCAAAGATAAGGCACTAGCTGGTAAGAAAATTGCCAACAGTCCGAAAGTTTTAGTTGCAGTCGCAACCAAAGGCGGCGGATTAGTTAACCAACACTTCGGTCATGCCAAAGAATTCCAAATTTACGAAGTGGGTGGTAATGAAGTTCGTTTTGTCGGTCATCGCAAAATTGACCAATACTGCCAAGGTGGATACGGCGAAGAAGCTTCTTTTGAGCATATTATGAAAGCGATCGCAGATTGCAAAGCAGTTTTAGTCTCCAAGATTGGTAACAGTCCTCAAGAAAAATTGCAAGAAGCTGGAATACAGGCTGTTGAAGCTTACGACGTAATTGAAAAGGTTGCTTTGGAGTTTTACGAGCAATACGTTAAGGAATTAGGGAATTAGGGATTAGGGACTGGGGACTGGGAATTAAGGAAGAATTTTCCCAATCAATACCCAGTATCAAGTATCCAGTACCCAGTACCCAGTACCCAATCCCCAGTAACCAATCCCCAAAAAGGAGAATAAATCATGGCTTACAAAATTCTTACTAGCCAGTGTATTTCCTGCAATCTCTGTCTAACGGTATGTCCCACAAATGCAGTTAAAGTGGTTGACGGACAGCACTGGATTGACCCTGAACTTTGTACAAACTGTATTGGTAGTATTCATACCATGCCCCAGTGTAAAGCTGGTTGTCCCACCTGCGACGGTTGCGTTAAGCAGCCTAGCGATTATTGGGAAGGCTGGTTTACCAATTACAACCGCGTAGTCGCTAAATTAACAAATAAACAAGATTACTGGGAACGTTGGTTTAACACCTATTCTCAGAAATACTCCGAACAGTTGCAAAAGCGCCAACCCCAAATAATTCGTAATTCGTAATTCGTAATTCGTAATTGAAGACAACAATGCAAAATAACTGCATCTATCTCGATAATAATGCCACCACTAAGGTAGACCCAGAAGTTATAGAGGTAATGTTACCTTACCTCACAGATTATTACGGCAACCCCTCCAGTATGCATACCTTTGGTGGGCAAGTTGGTAAAGCAGTGAGAACCGCAAGAGAACAACTTGCAGCCATCCTGGGAGCCGATGAGTCAGAAATTGTCTACACAAGTTGTGGTACTGAGGGAGATAACGCGGCGATTCGAGCCGCACTGTTAGCGCAACCAGAAAAGCGACATATCGTCACCACCCAAGTTGAACACCCCGCAGTACTCAATGTCTGCAAACAATTAGAAACCCAAGGTTATAGTGTTACCTATCTATCAGTAAATCATCAAGGGCAGCTGGATCTAGATGAACTAGAAGCTTCCTTGACGGGTAACACCGCCTTGGTGACAATTATGTATGCTAATAACGAAACCGGCACGATTTTCCCGATTGAGCAAATTGGGTTGCGCGTCAAAGAATCTGGCGCTATCTTCCATGTAGACGCGGTGCAAGCAGTGGGAAAAATCCCCTTAAATATGAAGACTAGCACCGTGGATATGTTAACCCTGTCTGGTCACAAGCTCCACGGCCCCAAAGGAATTGGTGCTTTATATATCCGTCGCGGGGTTCGGTTCCGTCCCTTCATTCTTGGGGGACACCAAGAACGCGGACGTAGGGCGGGAACTGAGAATGTTCCAGCAATTATCGCCTTGGGCAAAGCTGCGGAACTAGAACTGTTACACTTAGAAGAAGCGACGGCAAGAGAAAGAAAGCTGCGCGATCGCCTCGAACAAACTTTACTAGCTACAATTCCCAATTGTGTAGTCAACGGTGACGTTACGCAGAGATTGCCAAACACGACCAATATCGGCTTCAAGTACATCGAAGGTGAAGCAATTCTACTGTTATTGAACAAATACGGTATCTGTGCATCATCCGGTTCTGCTTGCACCTCCGGTTCTCTGGAACCCTCCCACGTTCTGCGGGCAATGGGTTTACCCTACACAACTTTGCACGGTTCCATCCGCTTCAGTCTTTGTCGCTACACTACAGAAGCCGAAATCGATCGAGTAATAGAGGTAATGCCCAGTATTGTAGAACGTTTACGCGCCCTCTCACCCTTCAAAAATGATGATGCAGGTTGGTTGCAAGGACAAGAACAAGCACTAGCGCATCGTTAGGGACTGGGGACTGGGGATTAGGGACTGGGAATTAAGGAAGAATTTTCCCAATACCCAGCACCCAATCCCCCAATCTAAAATCCAAAATCTAAAATCTAAAATTCATTATGTGGGACTACACCGATAAAGTATTAGAACTGTTTTACGATCCCAAAAATCAGGGAGAAATTGAAGAAACGGGCGAAGTTGGAGTTAAGGTTGCAACGGGAGAAATCGGCAGCATTGCTTGCGGCGATGCTCTGAGATTGCACCTGAAAGTGGAAGTAGAATCTGATAAGATTCTAGATGCTCGCTTTCAAACCTTTGGTTGTACTAGTGCGATCGCATCTTCTAGTGCATTAACCGAAATGGTCAAAGGTTTAACCTTAGATGAAGCCCTGAAAGTGTCCAATAAAGACATTGCAGATTACCTGGGTGGTTTACCAGAAGCAAAGATGCATTGCTCTGTCATGGGACAAGAAGCGCTAGAAGCCGCTATCTACAATTATCGTGGCATCCCTCTAGCTACCCACGATGATGATGATGAAGGTGCATTAGTTTGCAGTTGCTTTGGCATCAGCGAGTCTAAGATTCGTCGGGTGATTCTAGAAAATCATCTCACGGATACCGAGCAAGTAACAAATTATGTAAAAGCTGGTGGCGGATGCGGTTCCTGTCTGGCAAACATCGATGATATAATAAGATCAGTTCAACAGGAATACGCCTCACCTGCTCTCAACAATTACGGCGTACAAGTTGCCACAGAAATTGTTACATCTAAGGAACGAGCGCTAACAAACGTCCAAAAGATTGCTCTAATTCAAAAGGTTCTCGATGAAGAAGTCAGACCCGTACTCATTGCAGACGGGGGAGATGTAGAACTATATGATGTAGAAGGCGATCGCGTTAAAGTTGTACTGCAAGGTGCTTGCGGTTCCTGTTCTAGTAGTACAGCAACTCTGAAAATTGCGATCGAAGCCAGATTACAAGATCGTGTCAGCAAGAGCCTTGTAGTCGAAGCAGTTTAGGAATTGCTGTAGGACTTAACGTATTCTACAAATACGCCCTAATATGCATTCAGCCAGGAACAG
This sequence comes from Nostoc sp. 'Peltigera membranacea cyanobiont' 232, assembly GCF_002245985.1. Taxonomy (NCBI): domain Bacteria; kingdom Bacillati; phylum Cyanobacteriota; class Cyanophyceae; order Nostocales; family Nostocaceae; genus Nostoc; species Nostoc sp. 'Peltigera membranacea cyanobiont' 232. The sequence goes on along the minus strand of NZ_NOLK01000080.1, from coordinate 26,220 downwards.
AAAGTAGGATTTGAATTGAATCATTGTCTCCACTCAATGCTTCATACCAATTCTTTCTTAATTACGAATTACGAATTACGAATTACGAATTACGAATTACGAATTGGTATCAGTCCTATCACTATTACGGCTAACAGCATATAGGCAAAGAGATTAAGTGCCTACTTGCAAATTTCATCATCTAACTCGCTTCAAAGGAACAGAATATGAGTACATTGTACGACAACATTGGTGGACAACCAGCTATTGAACAAGTAGTAGATGAACTCCACAAACGCATTGCCGCAGACAGCCTCCTCAATCCCATTTTTGCTGGTACAGACATGGCAAAGCAACGTAATCATCTAGTTGCTTTCTTATCTCAAATATTTGAAGGGCCAAAGCAATACGGCGGTCGTCCAATGGACAAAACCCACGCTGGAATGAATCTACAGCAACCACACTTCGATGCGATCGCCAAGCATCTCGGTGAAGCAATGGCTGTGCGTGGCGTGTCAGCAGAAGACACCAAAGCTGCACTAGATCGCGTCACAAATATGAAGGGCGCTATTTTGAACAAGTAATAGGACTTATGTATTGATTGTTGACAAATAACAACATCAAGTCCTATTGAATCTTGCAAGCTGAAACACATTATGACGTATTTGTAAATCGCGTAATTTTCTTTGTTCTTTGTCAGAACAAATGACAAAGGACAAAGGACAAAAAATCAAAAGAAAAAAATTTTAACGAGGAAGATCGATGAAGTTACTGTCAATAATTTTGGCTGTGGAGCGATCGCCCCCAGCAGGCATTTATGCCAACTGTACCAACGATGCTCTACACGCGCTCACTACTGTCGCTCAACTGGCGTGAACGCAACTGACAAACGCACAGACCCACCAACCAACCAATTGCAGGGAAACACGAATCATGACTGAAGAAAAGATTAGACAGATAGCTTTCTACGGTAAGGGCGGTATCGGTAAATCTACCACTTCCCAAAACACCTTAGCAGCTATGGCAGAAATGGGTCAACGCATCCTCATCGTCGGTTGCGACCCTAAAGCTGACTCCACCCGTTTGATGCTGCACAGCAAAGCTCAAACAACCGTTCTTCACCTCGCCGCAGAACGTGGTGCAGTAGAAGATATCGAACTCGAAGAAGTAATGTTAACCGGTTTCCGTGACGTTCGTTGCGTAGAATCTGGTGGGCCAGAACCCGGTGTAGGTTGCGCCGGTCGTGGTATCATCACCGCCATCAACTTCTTAGAAGAAAATGGCGCTTACCAAAACCTAGACTTCGTATCTTACGACGTATTAGGTGACGTTGTGTGCGGTGGTTTCGCAATGCCTATCCGTGAAGGCAAGGCACAAGAAATCTACATCGTAACATCAGGTGAAATGATGGCGATGTACGCTGCTAACAACATCGCTCGTGGTGTTCTTAAGTATGCTCACACTGGCGGTGTGCGTTTGGGTGGTTTGATTTGTAACAGCCGTAACACTGACCGGGAAATCGAACTAATCGAAACCTTGGCAAAACGGTTGAACACCCAAATGATTCACTTCGTACCCCGTGACAACATCGTTCAACACGCAGAATTGCGCCGGATGACTGTTAACGAGTACGCACCAGAAAGCAACCAAGCTAACGAATACCGCACATTGGCTACAAAGATCATTAACAACAAGAAGCTAGATATTCCTACACCCATCGAAATGGAAGAACTAGAAGAATTGTTGATTGAATTCGGTATTCTCGAAAGCGACGAAAATACTGCAATGCTGGTTGGTAAGAGTGCTGCTGAAGCTCCCGTAGTATAATTCGCTGCTAATAAATAACGCTTTAGCACAAAGAAAGAGGAAGAGTTTCATATCTTCCCTTTTACCCTCTCCCTTGCATCTCCCCCCTAACCTTAGAGGGGACTCCTAGTCCCCCTATGCCCCGATCCTTACAAGTCACAGAGGCTAAGTATGACTCCTCCAGAAAACAAAAACATCATCGAAGAAAGAAAAGAGCTAATTAAAGAAGTTCTCAGTGCTTATCCTGAAAAAGCTGCTAAAAAGCGGGAAAAGCACTTAAACGTATACGAAGAAGGTAAGTCCGATTGCGGCGTTAAGTCTAACATCAAATCCCTGCCTGGGGTAATGACCGCTCGTGGTTGTGCTTACGCCGGTTCTAAAGGTGTGGTTTGGGGCCCTATTAAGGACATGATCCACATCAGCCACGGGCCTGTAGGTTGCGGTTACTGGTCTTGGTCTGGTCGTCGTAACTACTACATCGGTACAACAGGTATTGATACCTTTGGTACCATGCACTTCACCTCCGACTTCCAAGAAAGAGATATCGTTTTCGGTGGTGACAAGAAACTTACCAAGTTAATCCAAGAACTTGATGTACTTTTCCCCCTCAATCGTGGTGTTTCCATTCAATCTGAATGCCCCATCGGTCTAATTGGGGATGACATCGAAGCAGTTGCTCGGAAAACATCCAAAGAAATTGGCAAGCCAGTTGTACCTGTGCGTTGCGAAGGCTTCCGGGGTGTTTCCCAATCTTTGGGACACCACATTGCTAACGACATGGTTCGTGACTGGGTGTTCACCAGATCCGACCAAGCTAAGAAAGACGGTACACTTCAGTTTGAAGGTACTCCTTATGATGTAGCCATTATTGGTGACTACAACATCGGTGGTGATGCTTGGGCTAGCCGCATCCTGTTAGAAGAACTCGGCTTGCGCGTAGTCGCTCAGTGGTCAGGTGATGGCACCATCAACGAAATGTTGATGACCCCCAATGTGAAGATGAACCTCATCCACTGTTACCGGTCGATGAACTACATCAGCCGTCACATGGAAGAAGCTTATGGAATACCCTGGCTTGAATATAATTTCTTCGGCCCCACCAAGATTGCTGAATCTTTACGGGAAATTGCTTCTAAGTTTGACGAGACAATCCAAGCAAACGCAGAGAAAGTCATCGCCAAGTATCAGCCCACAATGGATGTGATTCTTGAGAAGTACCGCCCCCGCTTGGATGGTAAGACCGTTGCCATCATGGTTGGTGGTCTACGTCCTCGCCACGTTGTCCCAGCTTTCCAAGACTTGGGCATGAAGATGATAGGTACTGGTTATGAGTTCGCTCATAACGATGACTACAAACGTACTGCTGGCTACATCGAAAACGGCACCATCGTTTATGACGACGTTACCGCTTACGAATTCGAGGAATTTATCAAAGCGCTGAAGCCTGACCTAGTAGCTTCTGGTGTGAAAGAGAAGTACGTCTTCCAAAAGATGGGTCTACCTTTCCGTCAAATGCACTCTTGGGATTACTCCGAACCTAGCGATCGCTCCTCAACATCATATAATACAAGGTTTTTTAGCGGCGGTAGAAAAAAGAGCCTATTCCTAGCCTAAATTCCAGTTGCAGCGTTATCTAAGAAGAATCTGTTTTGATGCTTTAGATAGTATAACTCTTATAGAGTCTGGTTTTTAGGATTTGCTGGCATTTTGCTCAAAGAAAAACTGTAAAATGAAAGACTATTTTAAATGACGATTTTTTAGATTAAATGGTGCGATCGCTTTTAATCAAGAATCAAGGTAGACGATCTGATCGGGGATGCGATCGGCAAAAACAAAATTAATCTACCTGCTATATGTCAAACCTAAACTTATTCAGACTGACTAAAATTGGTGGCAGCAGATAATCTGAACTAGTTGTTCACTGTAACGAAGTACTATAACGCTAGAGATAATAAGTTTGACTATTTTGAACCACCATAACCTTTACCCTCTGCTCTTCGTTCATCCATGACATCTTCAAAAGTTGAAGATTCATCAAATGTGTACCCTGGAGGAACCTCACGAATGGGCTGAACTTTTTTTATCCTTAATTTTTTTCTAGCTTCTTCTTCTTGTTTTGCCCGCTCAACACTTTTCCAAAAAATATCTCGTATTTGGTTTATGCTTTTTTCATGAGGTATGTATTCTCTATTTTTTATTTTCGATTGTAATTTATTTGCTTGTTTTTGCTTTTTTAGCTTTCTGGTTTTGTTACTTTCAGAACCTGGTTGTACTCTATTTTTTGTACTCGCCTTAATCTTTTTTGAAGAAGCAGTAAGGTTGTTACTACATTTACTCTTTCGTAAACTATTTTCTGATTTTAAGTTTAAAAGCCTTGATTTTATTTCAGGCTTCTGCAATAAGCAGTAAATTTCATCAAAAAGATCACCCCAAACTTCCCTAATCTCATCTTCTTTCCCATGAATACAACTATTGATGAACCTAATACGATTAAAATTATTATCTGTTATCTTTCCTTCCCTCTGAAATGCTTCACAGAACTTTAGGTAAGTATTAAGAATTTGAATTGCTTTACTTTCTTTCAGTTCCATCACTAAATAAATCCTGATAAAACTCTACATATCTGCTTACATACAGTATTACCTTAACAGATTGTGATCTAATATCATGACCGCTAAATTACTGAAGGGATCTGTAATTTGTTGAAGCCAATTTGTTAGTAAAAAAACTTACTTGTTTTTTAAACTTGCCTTAGCAGATTGTGATCTAGTATAATGTCCGATAAATCACTGAAAGAAACTGTAATTTTTTAGTATCAAAGCTGATACTTGTTTGCGACGGGCTACGCCTACACCCTCACTCGACAATAAACTAGGCGATGTCTACGACGGGCTGTTCGGTGTCGCATTAAACCGTCCAATCCTCAATTAACAATCCGGTAATTTGCCCAAATCCCGATGATTGCGTGTTAATAAAACTAATTTACGAGAAAGTGCGATGCTGAATAGCTCATCTTAGACATCGCAGTAAAAGAAGTAGACTGTTGTTGCGATCGCCCTTACTCGACAATAAACTAGGCGATGTCTACGACGGGCTGTTCGGTGTCGCATTAAACCATGCAATCCTCAATTAAGAATCCGGGTACTTTGCCCAAATCCCGATGATTGCGTGTTAATAAAACTAATTTACGAGATAGTGCGATCGCCCTTACTCGACAATAAACTAGGCGATGTCTACGACGGGCTGTTCGGTGTCGCATTAAACCGTCCAATCCTCAATTAAGAATCCGGGTACTTTGCCCAAATCCCGATGATTGCGTGTTAATAAAACTAATTTACGAGATAGTGCGATCGCCTATGGCAGGCTACGCCAACGCCCCAACTCCAAAGTAGATTCATCCACTTGCGAGAACAAAGTATTACACAAATTAACTACTGAATTTCTGAACAATTGTCTGCACAATTGCCAAAATAGCTCCGACATTATCCAAGTAATATCTTTGCTTATCAAGCAAAGCCACTTTTTGCGAAAGTTGAAGAAACTGCCAAACTTCTCCTGTTGTCACGCATCCATACACAGGTATTTCTGCTTGTCCAGATGAACGATTGAATAAATCCGCCGCCACCATTTGGGCGATGCACTGTCCTAACCCAGCTTCAACATCATTTTTCTTCGCTTCCACAACAGTGATAATTGGGCTACGCAACGGTGGTAAAGGTGGAGCGATTGCTAAAATAAAATCACATTCCCCAATCAAGCCCTGTGCAGGATCAACGTCAAGTCTTTGTCCAGAGAAAATAGCCAAGCTATCTTGGCTGAGATCGCGGCAGGCTAGTAAAATTTGTACAATAATAAATTCGCTCCGAGCTTTTTCACTAATCAGAGCTAATTGGGTTCGCTTTCCTAAAGTTTCATCTAACCACGAAGGAATAGAAAGAGGTACAAGCTTGGGAAATAGATCGGCTTCTTGGGTAGTGATTCCCAAAATAGCCGAAACTTTCTCTAGAGTAAAGTCGCTGTACTCCATAGTTTCGACTCATGAATGTTGCATCAATACACTTGAGGCACAAAAAATTGCTCATTGCGGGGAGCGCGAACATAATCCTCAGCCACGGGTCTAGACGGAAGCTCTAAGGGAGGAGGTGTCATATCTTCGTAAGGAACTTTGCTCAATAAATGATGAATGCAGTTGAGCCGCGCCCGTTTTTTATCATCTGCTTCAATGGTAAACCAAGGGGCTTCGGGAATATTTGTGTAAGCAAACATGGTATCTTTTGCTTTGGAATATTCTACCCAGCGATCGCGTGATTCCAAATCCATTGGGCTGAGTTTCCAGCGCCTTGCTGGATCGTGACTGCGAGAGAGAAAGCGTTCCTCTTGTTCATCATCGCTGACGGAGAACCAGTACTTGATTAAAACAATGCCCGATCGCACCAGCATTCGTTCAAATTCCGGGCAAGATTGCATGAATTCTTGATATTCTGTTTCAGTACAAAAGCCCATCACCCGTTCAACTCCGGCTCGGTTGTACCAACTGCGATCGAAGAGGACAATTTCGCCTGCTGTCGGCAGATGTTGCACGTAACGCTGAAAATACCACTGAGTTTTCTCGCGATCGGAGGGGGTTCCCAGAGCCACTACACGACAGCCACGAGGATTGAGTGGATCGGCAATGCGCTTAATTACTCCTCCTTTGCCGGCAGCATCACGCCCTTCAAATATGACGACAACCCGATAGCCAACGTGCTTAATCCAGTATTGCATTTTGACTAGCTCAATCTGGAGTTGCTCTAGTTCAGTTTCAAAAGTCTTTTTGGGAATTTTCTTGGCAAAAACTTCTGTGCTACCATCAAAAATTCGTTTGGATTTTTTAGATTTTTTCTTGTCTTTTGCCTTTACTAGTTTTTCTACTAAGTCTGTAGCGGTTTGAACTAGATCGTTATTTTGGTGGTTTTCAACTTCATCAATTGACATCGCTGTTACCCCATGCCATTGAATCGGCATACATTAGAGTTTATCTATCAAGTATATATTTTAATGCGAACTAAGTGTAAATATACACAGATGCTCTGGGAGGATGATTGTAGCGATATATAAGAAGCAGTCATAGACATCGCCTTAATCGCTAGACTGAATATGAACTTGTAAAGTAATTAGAAATTATGCCTTATAGTCAGTTTACAAATATCAGTAAAGTTAAAGAAGCTTTCGGGTTAAAAACACAGGAGGGTGGACGATTTCTTCCTGTCACCGAACCCATCGAAGCATCTGCCACACTGACGGCATATCTTGAAGAAAGTCTACCACTTGTTTCTTCAGCAAGTGAAAAAGCACGTTCAGAAGGAATTATTTACCCAGTATTATTGGAAGTTAGACGGATATTAAATCGGCAAATTAGCTTCTTCTCTGGGGAAGATTTTACAGTTGATGAGGCAGTTGGACTTAATGGAATGTGTGATTTCCTTTTGAGTCGATCGCCGGAAGTGCTAGAAATTGAAGCGCCATGCATTGTGATTGTGGAAGCAAAAAAAGCTGATTTAAGAACTGGGTTTGGACAATGTATTGCCGAAATGGTTGCAGCACAAAGATTCAACGCCGCAAAAAATCGTCTAGTTCCGGTAATATATGGTTCGATTAGCAGTGGTACGCAATGGCGATTCCTGAAACTGGAAGATAATACTGTCACTATTGATTTGATGGATTATCCCCTTCCACCTGTGGAACAAATTTTGGGATTTTTAGTTTGGATGCTTCAAAATGGTTGATAAATACCTAAAATTTTGAGATATTTGAGATTATGGAGCGATCGCTAGAATTCAGGTTAGCAAAAGCTCAAAATTTTTCTCGCTGGAGTAAGTTTGTCTATAACATTGATTAGCTTGTAGCTTATTATACAATTTTACATCGTTTTCTGACAGGGGAATGCTCATTCCGTCATAATTCTTTAGCTTATTCCAAAAGTTTGATTCAAACATAATTAGAAGATGTTTAGAACTAATTGGATAAACTACTTGGACACCATGTGAAGCCAGACCAGTTCCAAAATCCTCATGTGGTTTGATTGCTATTGGATTATCTGAAGTCCATAGTGGAATGGAAGTTGAATTTACACCAAATAACCAGATATGACTTGATAATATTTTTGATATCTCTGAATCAGAACCTTGATCGAGAATATTAGAGATATAAAATAAATGCTGTGCTATTGAGTCTTCTTCGATACCTACCTTTAATAAATCATGAAAAGCAATTGAATTACTTGAAGGTTTTCGACAAGGAAAGCTAACTTTTTGAATATCTATCTTATTATTGAATAGTGCCTGATCCATTCTTTTCTTAAGATCATCTAAAGATTGAAACATTTCTTTAATTTGCCCTCTAAGCATAGTTGTCCTGACAACCTGAAGTGCTAAAAAGGCAGAAAATTTTTTCTTTGCCTCTTCCTCCATAACTACAAAATAAGAAAATAAGTTATTACTTTCTATTTCTTCAAGACAATCTATAATTATTTTTAGAACTTCTATAAGTCTTGATTCCACTTTAGCGAGATCATGTTCAATGAATTGAGATTTTGTTTTATTCCTAAATTCATCAGGTAAAAATGAATCAGGAAAATCATTAAAATATCTCTGCTGGGCAACGTTTTTTACATGAGATGGATAGATAGATTTTTTTGTCTTATCTAACACAAATAATCTGTTTTCATTAGTAGCAAAATTTTTTAAATAGCATTGAGGTACAAAGTGCTGCTGTTTAACTTTATTCATTGAAATAAATCCTCTAATCTCAATAGATGTCTAAGTAGTATATGGTGCGATCGCTTGACTTTTAAGACAGTCACTACATAACATAATTGATGTCATCGCTACGGATTCATCCGAATCAAGTCTGTTAAGATACTATCCAAGCTACCGTTAACTTGAATCCGATCGATCTTCTCTGCAATTCGCTCTAATACTTCCAGTTCCTTCAAACGCAATGCAACGGGGTTATCCTCCATCACTTTGGCAGTGTTTAGCATACTGCGAGTAGCAGCAGTTTCTTCTCTACGTCTGACTACGTTGGCTTGAGCGGCTTTTTCTGCTTCGACTACTTTGCTCAAGATAGTCTTAATCTCACCAGGTAAAATAATATCTTTGACACCTACAGAATCTACTTCAATTCCATAGTCTGCGGCTTTCTGGCGAATGTATTCAGATATACTTCTATCAATTGCACCTTTATCTTCTAACAAAGCATCTAAGTTGCGTTCGCCAACTGCACCACGCAAAGCAAACTGTAATTCTTTGTACAAATAACCAGAAATATCTGATAACCCGTTTTTTGCCCTCAATGGATCGAGTATGCGGAAGCCAGCCGTTAAATTTAACCGCAGAGGTACTTTATCTTTAGATAGGATATCTTGACCGGATACTTCCATATTTTGTAGTCGCAGGTCAATGGTTTCGGTTTGAAAAGAGCGGCCAAATAACCACCAAGCATGTACTCCTGGCGATCGCTGTCCTTGAAACTCTTGATTAATATATACTAATCCAACGTGCTGGGCGGGAACTTGGCAAATATGCAAACAGTTACGACTGAGCAATTTAACTTCTGCTGAACCCTCAACTAACTCAGCCACTAAGCTAGGCTGTAACTGAGCATCAGCGCTAATATCGATAATCTCCACTACAACACCCTGCCAAAACAGTTTGCGGCTGGTGGGTGGCAAAATAGAAATTACTTTCCCTCGATATCGCACAATTGCAACTTGCGAAGTCTGTAATTGCACTGGCTCACAATAAGCAGCAATAAAGTCGGGATGTTTTTCAATGAGTACATCTTCGAGGGGAAAATCTGGATTAGGGATAATTCGGCTGAGAATTCGGACTGTTACATCTCTATCTACCGACCAAAAAGCATACTCTCCTGCTTCTAGAGGTCGCACAAAATTGTTTTGCAGATATAGTAAACCAATTTCAGACTCCGATATTTGGAACTTCTTCAATCCATTCAACGTAACTGAGCGCAATTGCTGCACAAAGGAACTAGGCAATTCCCAGCTTTCTTCCAAGTTGAATATATGAGACTCTACCTCAATAAAACCACGCCAGAAAGCAATCAATTTATTTGGTGCAACGCTTACCCAATTCTGACCGTAGCGGACTAACGCAACTTGATTGAATGCGGTTCTGATAATCAATAAATGTTCTTGTAGTTCGGCTTCGTGATTTCGCAACAACAGTTCTAGGTTTTCAATCTGAGCTAGTGGCTGATTGAGGTCACAAATTTTTACTTGCCAATGCCGACCAAAATATGTATGTGTGCCGGGTTGCAAAATTTTTTTAAAATCACTGCGGTGATATAAGATACCAATTTCGTTAGGTTTGATATAAAATGTTTGCCACATAGTAATTTGCATAAATAATTTGCGCGATCGCTTAAGTAAGCTAGCTAAGAAGATTCGATCAACACATTTATAACCTTACTTGAACTCAAATAGCACCTGTGTCTCACAGCTTAAGTACTGGAGTACACAGAATTCATTTAGAGGCTCTTAGGCTTTAGAACCCTGTAGACAAAGGCTAAAGGATTGGTTTCATCTCTTTGTACTACTATATACTACAAAAGATTTATTTACTCTGCCAGTGCAGGTTTTTACAGTTTCGGTGCGGGCAAAAGCTTCTCCAAAGCTGGATTAAGATTGCTGTTACTTTTCTCAAACTGCTCAATGGCAATCTAAAAAAATAGAACCGCGCTCAAATATGCCGTTCGCTTTGCCAATCCAGAATCCCTAAAGGAAAACCAGATGTAGGAAAAGGAAGGAACATACTCAAGTTAGGGAGAGATACAGTTGCGCTAGCTCCTTTACTGTTATAAATACCTGCATGACAGAGTAGAAAAACGAAAAGTTTTTTTGATTGGGTCTTTTTCAATACCCAATAATTCTGCGGCCTTGTCCCTAACAAGGTGCCCGTACCCAGGGCGAGGGTTTTTGGTGGAAAGTATAGGAATCGAACCTATAACCAATCGGCGATACACCGACCGCTCTACCAAATGAGCTAACTTTCATGGTGAAATAGTTGAAAGTACTGGGCGGTATACGCTATTACCAGAGGTTGGCGTACCAGTCGGGTATACGGAACCCAAACTACAGCTTTGTGACTTTGTTACTATCCCGGTTCAAATCTAGCACAAGAAAATAAGCAGCTTTAAAAACGTACTTCATCAGGTTGGGAGTCGCCATATTTCTGCTTGATGCGTTCCACGCTTGATTTGAATTCTGCACCTTTCTTCGGGTTAATCATTGCTACATAATTTGCAAACCCGGTAATTGCGGCAATTAAATTAGTTGAATTTCCCCAAGTTTTTCCTGATAAACCTTCTTGTTCAATTTGATATAGAGTGGCACGAAAGGCTTTTAATGTCTTTTTAGATATATTTAATTGTGTATTTACAATAACGCCTGTTACTTCTTGCTGCACTGATTTACTGGAAATCTTAGTTTTATTATCATTAACAGTAAAACCTTCATTAGTAATAATAATTTTAGCGTTTTTAATCAAATTAGATATTTGGTGCGATGCGTCCCCAGAGGCAGAAAATGTTAAATCGTCAGCATACCGTGTATAGCAAAACCCAAGATTTTCAGAGATTGTAGCGAGACAAGTATCGAGATGACGACAAATTAGATTAGAAATAGCAGGACTTGCTGGCGAACCTTGTGGTAAGTGGCGGTTTTCTGAAGCTATATAGTTAATTTGTCCATCTATTGCTATTTCAGCAGTTGTACAAATCAACCCGAAAATTGTCGCCGTAGGTTCTAAATAACCAAACCCGCAAAATAATTCTTTAACGCGTTTGTAAGAAATTGACCGAAAAAAATCCTGTAAATCAAGATTAATTATTACATTTGCACCAACATGGGGTTTAGCATTGGTGACTATCGAACGATTTTTACAAAACCCATGTGCTGCATTGTGAACTTCTATGTTCTCTAAAATATTCTCTAGAATCCACCTTTGAGCAGTTTTAAGATCGGGCTTTGGTGCAGAAATAATTCTTTCTCCACCTCTCTTTTTTGAGATTTTGAAAGGGAGGTAATGTCTAGTTATGGATGTACTAGTTGTTAAAAAGCACAGTTTCTCTAGACTTATTCCCATTGCAAATGCTATTTCTTCGGCAGTATTATATTCAGTTAAGCCATGCGATCGCAAAAGTGCTAAATTATCAGTTCGCAACCTTTCCAGATTACTTGCAGCCGCTAATGGGGTAGTGGTTAGATTTTTGCTGTACATACTACAAAATATTTTTTGACTCTGCCAGTGCAAGTGTTTACAGTTTAGGTGTGGGCAAAAGCTTCTCCAAAACTGGATTAAGATTGCTATTCCTTTTCCCAAACTGCTCAATGGCAATCTAGAAAAAGAGAACCGCCCTCAAATATGCCGTTCGATAGCCAATCCAGAATCCCCGAAGGAAAACTAGATGTAGGAAACGAAGGGACATACTCAAGTTAGGGAGAAATGCAGTTGCGCTTGCTCCTTGACTGTGGCTACCGAACATCACGAGTGATGACCGACAGCAGAACACTTGCACCGCAGAGTTGAGAAAAGGAGGGGTCTCGAATCTGTTAAGATCCGTACCATATTGGCTACCGTGACAGGGTAGTGTCTTTTGACCCGGACAGGGTTGGGTGAAAGTGCAGGAATCGAACCTACGACACATCGATTATGAGTCGATTGCTCTAACCAATTGAGCTAACTTCCTGGGGTTTGATACAGGAGTCGAACCTGTGACGCATCGATTAAGAGTCGATCGCTCTAAACCAACTGAGCTAATCAAACGATATAGTTTAAAGTACTCGGCGGTATACGCTTATACAAAAGTTTGGCGCACCAGTTAGGCTTATGGAACCTAAACTATAGCTTTGTAACTTTTTGACTATCCCAGTTTAAATTTAGCACAGTAAAAACGCTGTAATCTATTCTTTGGGAATCCCTAGATGTTCTCTCAAATCAACGTAAGGTGTTCTATTGCTTTTACTCAGGGGTTGGTGCCAAGCCAAGAGATTATTTAGCGCCTGCACCCCATCTTCATTGGGTTTGAGAGTCAATATCAACTTTTCACAGCGTCCATTGACTTGATTGGCGGTGCAAATCACATTTTGTCCGTTCATTTTACCGACAGTAATAAACCTCAAATCTCTGTTGCGGCGGTAATTTTCCAAACGTTGGCTTACGTCTTGACAGCGCGTTAGTTTATTGTAGCCAGCGTCTTTGAAGTAATTGGAAGTCCAGCGAATCCAAGGTTCACTAACACCTCTAGGATTTGTGTACACCGTCACGGGTTTGTTTCCTGAAGTGTCACAATAAAATCCTCGCCTACTTTCAGCTTGACTTGGCTGATTGATAGTTGCAGTCGCGCTGAGGGCAATTCCACCTGCAACCAAAACATTTGTCAATGATGCCAATTTCATAAGTATCTCTCAAATGTTGAGTAAAAAGTTTTTATTTGCCTTGTATTTGGAACTCTTCCTACTTCATTTAGTAGGGAGATGATCAGAAGATTTAACTTCTTATATCCCAATTGCTTGGGATTTTATAACATGTCCGGTTAAACAATTGTCATTGCGTTCGCCCTTGGCGTTCCCGTTCGCGTAGCGTCTCCGAAGGAGAAGGGTAAGGGTATGAAGTGGAAGGAAGCAATCCCAAAAGCCTTGCGATTGCTTCCTTCCACTTCGTTGCACTCGCAATGACATATCACAAGTAATTTGCCGGACATGATATTAGACGTTTTTACTTGTATATATAATGAGCCGCAACCCACTTGCGACCATGATTTGTTTTTTCCCAATGTGCAGGAACCAACACTTTCTTTTTGACTGGTGGTGTATAACGCTTAATTTGCGGTGGTTTATTTGCTATTATTTGAGCGGGTCTATTAATAGCGTGGGGCTTCACAATAACTTGTAATGCTGATGCTTGTGAAGGAATAGAAGTAACAGCAAATGGTACAAGAAGTGCTACACCAGCAAGAATTTGTTTGATATTCATCACTAAGTCTCCTTTGGTAAACTGCATGATTAAAGTTCAATAAACTTTAATCTGATTTATGTCTCATGTTTATAAGGATATGAGTTAAAACAGCTATGAACTAGTGATAAAAGTAACTAATTGGATTATGACTTAAGTAATCTCTGATGTCAGGATTCTCAGGTTTGAATCATGAATGAACCTTATTCTGTCAATGCCATGTACTGCTGAAGGGAAGTTGAACTAGTGACTTTCATAAAAGACATTGTTCCCAGTTGATATTTCAAGAATATCCATCTCACAAGCTCCTGACTCCCAAACCGTCACTCTACCGAGATGTAATGAACTCTCAAAGTCAAGACGCATATAGGAATCCGATTTGATTCCTGAAAAAATCTAAATATATGTAGGGTGTGTTAGGCGTAAGCCGTAACGCACCAAAAGCTTCGGGGAAGGTGCGTTACGCAACGCTTTCACACCCTACGTGTATTTCAATAATCAAATAGGAGTCTTATAGCTGAATTATCACTAAGTTCACAATAAGTCAGTGTATATTCCAGCCGATAAGCAGCAAAACGCGATCTTAATCCTGATTGAAATCGGTCAAAACCTCGTTCTGAAATTAGCTGTGTTAGTGGATCTAGACTCATTCTTTATATTGAAAGTAGGAGTATTATCAATTTGCTCCAACTCCGCAAAAAATAATTACCTCAAATACAATGTCTGCAATGGGGTACGCCTACACCTGTTATTGCCTACATCAATTATCCCCGCTACCTTGTGGTTTAGTCTGGGAAAGCTAGACCAGTCATAGGGTCGCGGATATATAATCCTAATGTGAGACTACGCATCGCTTCATCCCAAACGGGTATTAATTGTTCTGCTTGATCTACCCAATAATCGAATGTAATCAAGCACTGAACATTTGACCCCAAACCAATGCAAGTTCGTGAAAATGCTTCCCGTGGTTCTTCTTGAACATCAATGAACTTCATCTCTGTCCAGACAATTCTGGCGGTTTGGCGTTTTATGGTAATAATTTCTCCCCTAGCAATGACGTTGCGACTATCGTCTTCCAGTATTTTCTTCAAAGTAGATTTTAGCGGAAACTGGCTCCAGTCGTTGGGTGGCAGGCGATTAAAAGATACTTCTAGGCAGCAATCATCGTTGGGCGGTTTTTTATCGAGGAACTTGAAAGATTTTTCTTGTGGCTCAAGAACCCAATCCTGGGGAACATTGAAACGAACAGCGCCTCGATCTGCTACAAATATTTTGTAGCCTGATGGAGATTCCCAACGATGGTCAGGTTTTAATTCAAGCGTTTCTTTGATCCACTGGAGATTGCTTTTCTTACGCTTTGCCATAGTGTTTTTGCTTTCTCTGCTGAAGAGGGTGATGTGGAATCAGCCCATCATTTAGACATTGCCCTTTTTGTTAATGTTATCAAATTGCGAGGGTTTTGAATAAGTATTATCAAACAGAATTCAGGAGTCAGGAGCCAGAATGGGCTAAACCTTAGCTATTCGCTAACAGAATTGAATTCTGTGGTTGGGCTTATTCGGTGTTGCACCCCTAAATACGTCATTACGAATTATTTAATGAGGCGACTGTAAAGAGTTACCTTGTTGTCGGATAGGCACTTGAATTATAAACTCGGTTCCTTCGCCAAGGGTGGAGAAACACTCTAATTTGCCACGATGTTTTTCGGTAATGATTTGATAACTGATCGCCATGCCCATGCCTGTTCCTTTGCCCACAGGTTTAGTAGTGAAGAAGGGATCGAAGATGCGGTTTTTAACATGTTCTGGCATTCCTAATGCGTTATCAGCGATCGCAATTTCTACCCATTGCAAATTCCTGACTGAGGTACGGATGGTGATTTGACTGGGATTTTTGTTAATCTCTTCATAGGTACGCAAAGCATTTACTTCATCGATCGCATCGATCGCATTGACTAGAATATTCATCAAGACTTGATTGAGTTGTCCTGGATAGCATTCTACTTGGGGTAAGTTGCCATAATCTCGAATCATTGCAATTGCCGGATGTTCTGGTTTATCTTTGAGACGATATTGGAGAATCAATAGGGTACTTTCAATACCTTCATGAATATCAACTAGCTTAAATTCCGCCTCATCCATCCGCGAAAAGTTCCGCAGCGATAGCACAATGTTACGAATCCGGTCGGTTCCCATTTTCATTGAAGACAGCATTTTCTGCACATCTTCTACGATAAATTCCAGCTCGATTTCCTCGGCTAACACGCGAGCTTGTGGGTCATCGCTGGGATGGTGCTGTTCATAGAAGTGGAGCATCCGTAGCAAATCTTGAGTGTATTCGTTCAGGTGGTTAATATTGCCGTGGATAAAGTTCACTGGATTGTTGATCTCATGGGCAATACCTGCCACCAGTTGACCCAGACTAGACATTTTTTCGTTTTGCACCATTTGCACCTGAGCATTTTTCAGTTCGCTTAGGGTTTGGTTGAGCTGTGTTGCTTGTATACTTGCAAGAGATGCTAATTCGTCAATGGCAATAACTTGAGGTAGTGAAGTCCAGCAAGCGATCGCCACTCCCACAAATGCCAGCGTCATTAATACAATAATCAGAATTTCGGAATTGGTGGCATTGCTCGCTGGGCGAATCCAGGCACAGAGGAGCCAGCTAGTTGTTGATGCCGCGCAGATGATCAAAATGAGAATACTGACCTGAACAACCAGAAAATCCCGGTCTTTGGTTAAGTTGTGGGGTTTTGTGTGCAGTCGATCCCACCAGGCTGGCTGGAATGGCGCGAAGGGAATGTGACGAACGATCGTATCAAGGGCAATTAGAGCCATCGGCAACATCAGACCAATCAGGAAATCTTGCCAACCCCAAGCAACACCTCCAACCACTAAAGCAATAAATTCTATTAACAGAATCCCAAGTGACCAGCCTCCCCATCGGACATCTGGATCTTTGCGGCACAGCCATAGCGCTAGATGAACAAGCATAATTGCCACAAACCAGCACACTCCAGAAACCACTACAATGCGGTTAACATCGCCCCATGCCAAAAACAGAAAGCTACTTAGTAATGTGAAAATTAGGGCAGGTTCTAGCGCCCCTCTATGGGATACCACCCCAAATACTGAAGCCATGTTTCCATCTAATGCCCCCTGATATAGAATCCGGGGTGTATTAGATACTGTTGTGGCAGTTCCCAATAAACAGCTAGAGGTAATCAATAAGGTAATAAAAAAACTGGTCTGTGATCCCCAAAACGGTGTCGCTGCTGCCACTAAATTGGTATAAAGATCGGAACCGAGCGATCTATCTCTCACTAGTCGCATCAAAACCCAGCTACCCCCAATGTAAACAAAGGGCATTAACCAGGCAAACCACGACAGAAATTTGAGTGTATCCGCAGGTTTTTTACTATCTGCAACAAAGGCACTGGCGGTTTCAGAGGAGTAAAAAGCATAAGCTGCGTAAAAGTACCACTTCAGCCACTTGGCAGAACTAATGCCGCTGAACCCAGGCGGCAATAACCCGGGACTGTCCGGTGCCAATGCTAACCAGCCTAAGCCTTGAGCAATGAATAGGAACAGAAAGCCGATTGAAGGTAGTACAAAGAAGAGGTGCAAAATTGCTAGCGTTCGTGACCCACTAAATGCTATTAGGTAAGCAACAAGCGTGAAGCAAATTTCTAGGGGTTTATCTGGCAAAGTCAGACCCAACGTTGTGAGATGATGTTGCAGCAGATCGGTGAGGACGATCGCATTTATTGGGGGAAACGATACCCAACCCAAATAGTAGGCAAAACCTATATATCTTCCCACTAATGGATTGCGAGGAAACAACCGAGCCACATAATTTGGAGTACCACCGGAGACATTTTGCCACTTGCTACCAAGTTGACGCATTTGTAGGCTTAATAGCATCCCCACCACTACACCGGGAATCCAAACCCACATTGCTGCTGTACCGAGTTCTTCATTCACTGTGGGAGCCAACGTCAGCCAAGTGAGAAATCCAACAACACTAAATCCCCAGGCTTCTCCAGGTGTGAAAGTTCGCTGTAACCGAATAGGTGACGAATGCTCCATTTTTGCTTTTCCCTTTACTTCTCGCCTTCATAGCCAACCTCAAATTGCTTGAATTTCCTCATACTTGTAGCCTTGTTGAAGAAGGCAAACCGTATTCCGAGGTGATGCATTTAACTGAATATTTAGGCTAAAAATTATTAGCTAATGATGCAGCTAACGTAACCGTTCATACTTTTAAGTAAGTAGGCACGATAAAATCGCAACTAGCCATTACAGCGCAAAAATATAGATAAAGTCGAATTTAGTTAGCAAAAGCTGCTTTTGAGAAAGCAAAAGCAGCTTTGACTTTCTCATTTTGGTGTTTTCCGCAAGCAAAAGCAGCTTTGACTTACTCAAAAGCAGCTTTGACTTTCTCATTTTGGTGTTTTCCGCAAGTAAAACAAGCTTTGACTTATTCATTTTGGTGTTTTCCGCAAGTAAAAGCAGCTTTGACTTACTCAAAAGCAGCTTTGACTTTCTCATTTCAGTATTTCGCGCATTTATGACAGCGATCGCATTTGTAGCAAAAACCATTGCAGATTTGCCGGAATTCTCTCAGGCTAATTCATACGGAAATTATTTAAGGTAAAGAATATTAACCGTACTATATTACAAGGTGTAGCTTATGGCTCGGAGAAAAAGAACCTCTCTAATATTAGAAAGAGCAGTGCGTCGTGCGGCTAGCATAAACTCTATCGATCCGAATTTAGATTTAGACAATGGACTAAGCTTACCTGCCTTCTCAACCCTAATCGAAACAATGCGAAGTAGAGAAAATGCCTATAACACTGCCCTTTCCACCTTGGATAAATTGTACCGAGAAATGCTGGAAACAGAAGACAAACTGGCAGATATGACAGAACACATGCTCATGGCAGTTGCAACTCGATATGGCAAAAGCAGTGTAGAGTACGGTATGGCGGGAGGAGTTCCTAAAAACCAGCGTCGTAAGGGATTACGAGGCGAGTCGCCAACTCCCACTGATGAGCAATCGTCATTTGTTGCTACTGTGGAGAGCAAGAATGGAAAAAAACCAGCAGCGACAACTTAGGATGTGTGCGATCGCACTAAATTTTGTCAAGACCAAATAATTGCATAGATGCAAAATGATATTATGGTGCATTGCGCTTTGCAGGGAAGAAACCGGGTTTGTGGAACTTTTTAAGCAAGTGCGATCGCTAATTAAATTTGACCTTATCCAGCAAAATATTTACCCGTAAGATTGGGTAATATCATGTCCGGCAAATTACTTGTGATATGTCATTGCGAGTGCAATGAATTGGAAGGAAGCAATCGCAAGGCTTTTGGGATTGCTTCACTTCGTACCCTTCTCCTTCGGAGACGCTACGCGAACGGGAACGCCAAGGGCGAACGCAATGACTGTAAATATTTTGTCCAACTACCTAGCAGTGGTGAAATTCAGCTTTTCTTGGATATTTGGGATATTTGATTGATAGTGCATTGCACTTTGCGACAATGCACCCTAGACTTGGACAAAAAAATTTAAACAAGGATGAGTCTCTGGACATCTTGGGAACTATAGAAGTAAATCAAATTAGCATCAACTTCCAGCTTCCAGCTATGAAGACTCACTACCCCAGCAAAGGTAAAGCGTTTCCTTTACAGATTGTCCTTGTTGTTCCCTTCCTTATCCAAATTTTTGCAGCGGTCAGTTTAGTGGGTTATTTGTCCTTTAAAAACGGAGAAAGAGCAGTTAACGACCTAGCAGAAAAGTTTATAGATCGCACCACTGAGGTAGTGGATGAACACTTAAAGTCTTATCTTTCCATTCCGCAAAGCCTTAATCAGATTAACGCAGATGCCATCCACAGCGGAATATTAGATGTGCGCGATCGCCAAACCCTTGGCAAGTATTTCTGGGATCAGATGCAGGCGTATGACCTGACTTATATTGGTATAGGACTAACAACGGGTGAAGGGCTGGGAGCCGCTCGTTATGATGGCAAAACGATCGCCATTGATGATTGGACTGCCAAGCTTCCCAATAATACTTTCACTTATGCCACAGATAATCAAGGTAATCGAACTCAGGTTAATGCTCGATGGACTTGGAACAATTTCAGTGAATCTTGGTATACCCAACCCATCGCTGCTGGTAAACCTATTTGGGGAAAGATTGTAACTGCAAATCTTCCAACGGGCCCCTACATCAGCGCTTCTGCTAGTCGTCCTATCTATGATTCGCAAAATCGCTTGCTAGGAATGATTGCAACGGATATTCACCTGTTGAAACTCAGAGATTTTTTACGCAGTTTGAATATTAGTCAGTCTGGGGAGGTATTTCTTCTCGAACGAGATGGCACATTAATCGCTAGTTCCGTTACAGAGAAGCCTTTTGTTCTTGTCAATCAGCAGATCCGGCGATTGAAAGCGATCGACAGTTCTGACCCAATGATACAAAACATTGCCAGACACCTCCAAACCTTCAACGGGTTTAAGTCCATCACTCAAGATACAGATATTAAGCTTGAGGTGCAAGGAAAACGGCATTTTGTCGATGTTTTACCTTGGCGTGACAAATATGGTTTGGATTGGCTGGTGGTAGTGAGTGTGCCCGAAGACACATTTATGGCGCAAATTAACGCTAACACGCGCACCACGATCGCACTTTGTTTTGGTGCATTAGTCATTGCCTCAGTGATGGGCGTGTTTACCTCTCATTGGATTGTACGCCCGATTCTGCGGCTAAATTGGGCAAGTAAGGCAATGGCATCTGGCAATTTAGATCAGCAAGTAGAAACTAGCATTATTCAAGAACTTAATACCCTGTCCAACTCCTTCAACCAGATGGCAGGGCAATTGCACGAATCGTTTACTGCCTTAGAGAAAAACAAGGAAGAACTAGAAGATCGGGTAGAAGAACGCACCACTGAACTCAAAAATGCATTAGGGGAATTGCAGCGCACTCAATCTCAAGTGATTCAAAGTGAAAAAATGTCTAGTCTAGGACAACTAGTTGCTGGAGTCGCACACGAAATTAATAATCCAGTCAACTTTATTCATGGCAACCTCGTTCATGTGCAGGAATATACCCAGGATTTATTAGCATTTGTGCAGTTGTATCAGCAGTATAATCCCAACCCTGCGGCTGAAATTCAAACTCTTGCTGAAGACATCGATCTAGAGTTTTTGCAGGAAGACTTACTAAAAATGTTATCTTCCATGAAAGTAGGAACCGATCGCATTCGCCAAATTGTCCTGTCGCTGCGAAACTTCTCCCGCATCGATGAAGCGGAATTTAAACGCGTCGATATTCATGAGGGCATCGACAGTACTTTGATGATTTTGCAGCACCGCCTCAAAGCTAAACCAGAACAACCTGAAATTGAGGTAATTAAAGACTACGGCAATGTACCCCTAGTAGAATGCTATGCCGGACAACTCAACCAGGTATTTATGAATATCTTAGTAAATGCAATTGATGCGCTAGAAGAAAATAATGCCAAGCGTACCTATAAGGAGATCGAGGAAAATCCCAGTCAAATTAAGATTCGCACATCTGTAGTTGATTCAAAATGGTTAGAAATTGCGATCGCTGATAACGGAGTTGGTATTTCCCCAGAATTGCAGCAACGAATATTCGATCCATTTTTCACTACCAAACCCGTTGGCAAAGGAACCGGAATGGGTATGTCCATCAGCTACCAAATTGTCACAGAAAAACATGGCGGCAAACTGGAGTGCTTCTCAACTCCTGGAAAAGGAACCGAGTTTATCATTCAGATTCCTCTCCAGCTAAAGGTTCATGGAGTGGTTTAACTTGATACTGATTTGGAATTGTCAAGTTATCTAAGTAGTAGTATAATCTACAAGGTTTGGGCATCAACATATTATACAGTTGAACAGATACTTAAATCAGTAGTCCTATTTGTTAAAAAACCTATGAAGATTGATCGGTTGATAGAAACCTACGATCGCGGGGCGGTAGATTATGATGCAATTATGAAGCGTTATTGGCACATTGAGCGCGAACCGTTAATTGCTTCTTTGCAGCTTCAGCCAGGACAAACCGCGCTAGATGCTGCGGTAGGAACAGGTCTTAATCTTCCAGCCTATCCTCAAGGTGTGCATGTCGTTGGTGTCGATCTTTCTCATAAAATGATGCATGAAGCACGTCAAAAGGACGTATCCGCAGACATCACCTTTAAGGTATCGGATATGTGCAATCTAGATTTTCCTGATAATAGCTTTGATGCAGCAGCGTCAGGATTTACCTTCTGTGTCGTTAAAGATCCAGTTCTTGCTCTTAAAGAAATCCTCCGAGTTACCAAACCTGGTGCATTTATTGCCATTCTCGATTACTGCAAATCCCAAGATCCAGAGATTCAGAAATGGCAAGAGTTAATAGCTGATGCAGCTTCACAGCTAGGCTTCCCCACTGGCAAAATCAAGTGGGATGCATTGATGGATTATGACGAATTGATTTACAACAGCAAGCTTCCCATTGAAGTGCTTGCGGACAATCGGATAGAAAATCCAAACCCGTTTTTGTGTGGTTGTCAATTACTGCTGAAAAATTCAAAAATTTAAAGGCAATAATATAGTCTCTGGTGCGTTATGGCTAATCCTAACTTTCTCAAAATCTCAAATTTTTGTATAGCCATAGCGCATCTTACTTAATATTTATTTGATCAACTGTCAACAATGCAATAAAAATAAGTATAGTAAGGTGCGCTACACTTAGCAACAAAACACCACAATCTACATAATTTAGGTTGACAGTAATAATTCAGAATATAGAAATCAAAATTAAGAAGATTTGGAGACCAAAGCTGAATAATTAAGAAGCTATAGCAGCCTTGATTGGATAATCATTCTGACTTTTAAATTCTGAATTATTACATTTCACAAGTTATTTTGAAAGAGTTCGAGAACATGTTGCCAAGCATCAGGAGCAGCTTCGGGATTATAAATTGGGTTCTGGGTGATGAATGGATATTGGTCTTTGAAAAATCCGGCAAAGAATCCATGTCCAGCATTGTATCGGAATACACGATGGTTTATGTTTTGTTTCTTTAATTCTGCCTCAATTTGCTCATTTTCTTTTTGCGAAATCAATGCATCTCTTGTACCAAAAAACGCATAAATAGTACCTTTAATTTCCGGGGTGCGATTAATTGTTGGAGTTTCTTCCCCATAACTAGAAGTGGTAATCCCACCACCGTAAAACGAAGCAGTTGCTTTGATATCGGGTAATGTTGCAGCCATGTAAGCAACATGACCGCCGAAACAGAAACCAATGACCCCGATTGCATTATCTTTAACATTGGGTAAAGTTTTTAGATAAGCGATCGCAGCTTGAATATCGCTGAAAATCTCTTGATACTTTACTTGTTGATAGTATTGCAACCCAAGTTGATAAGATTCTGGACTATAGCCAGCATCTTCTGCGCTAAAGTCAGCCTCAAAACCGGGAGCAATACGTTGATACATCGCCGGAGCGATCGCTACATATCCTTGTTTAGCGATTAATTCGGTGATATCTCGAATATTACTGTTGATTCCAAAAATTTCTGGAAAAACTAGAACTGCACCAAAGGTTCCATTTTGTGCTGGTTGAGCTAAGTAAGCATCGATTTCTAAGCCATTGTTAGGAACTTTGACATAGGAAGTCTGAATTTCGATGTTTGTTGTTTCTACCATCTTTGTTTCGGTTGCTTTTATACCAACTCATCTATTTTGACTGTTTTTTGATACCAATGGGCGATGTCTACAACGAGCAAAAACACCAGCAGTATTGCTGTACTCAATAAATATGAGATTTACAGAAATTAAATATGTGTTAGCCAGAACCTTTGTAGAGGGATAGTTCTGTTACCAATCTCCATGCAAATCAGATGAATTTCTAACTTTTGAATAAATGGCATCTCAAACTTATGGATGATACTAAGGGTTTTTGATTTGTGCGACCTTACATAGAGCAAGCATAAAGACTCAAAAATAATAACCACAAGAAAAAACAATGCCCGATCAAAGTTTTAGAACAAACATTCCAGAAGTTGACCCAACGGAGATTGAAGATAGTCGAACTGCGATCGCCGACGAACATCGCTCATTTCTAGAAAAAGTCCAGGTTAAAGCCGGATTTGCAGATCCCTATGATGCCAGAGACTTTACTGAAGTTGTTTTTCGCGTCATGCGCGACTTAATGACCACAGAAGCTAGCGATCGCGTCGAGGCAGAACTGCATACAGAAGCTATACCTACAGATGAGAAAGCACTCCAGTTTGAAGTATCTGATTTGTGGAAAGACACCAATCCAATTGTGGGATTTTTGAGCCGGGTTCGTCCACCCTGGAAAGGCCCAGGTATCTTTAATATCGATTCCGATCGCTTCCTATTCCGAGTTGCTAATGAAAGTGGAATGCCGCGATCGGTTGAGCGAGAGCAAGCGGTTAAAGCAGTGTTTTCTGCCACCAAAGACGAACTTTCCGAAGAGCGGATTCAGGAAATTGCTAGCTGGCTACCTGATTATGTCCGTGAGCTTTGGGAGCAAGCTTAATTAGAAGTATAGAAAAAGTCAAGCCTGTTTGTGAGTAATCATCACAAACAGGCTTTTTATATCTTTCTCCATATAAGGGAACTCCAAAAAATAAATTATTCAATTTGTCTACTCAACTAGACTTCTTTCTTCCTTGTCTCCCTTGTCTTCCTTGTCCCCCTTGTCCCTCTGCGACGGAATATTTTTTTACTTGGAAATCCCTAATATATTTATTAATTCCCAACCATTAGCGATCGCTTACGACCTATGATTTCTAACATCTCGCGCCGCTACAGCTTGGATGAATATCGTGCGATCCAAGAAAAAGCCGAAGGACGCAGCGAATATCGAGATGGAGAAATTGTACCTATGTCCGGAGGAACGCTCAAACACAGCCGCATCGGTCGGAACATTTTGACCTATTTTACCTCTGTGTTCCGCGATACTCAATTCGAGGCAATTAACAGCGATTTACGGCTGTGGATTCCCGAACATCGACGCGGAGTATACCCAGACGTGATGATTTTTGACGGCGAACTGCAACTAAATGGCGATCGCTTAGATGAAGTCTTGAATCCCATTTTGATTGTTGAAGTCCTATTTCCTTCCACCGCAGATTACGATCGCCAAAGTAAATTTCGGATGTACCGATCAATTCCGAGTTTTAGCGAATATTTATTAGTCGAGCAAGATGAACCTTTTGTGGAACGCTACAGTAAACAAGCTGAAGGTTGGTTGATCAGTGATTTTAGCAGCTTAGAGGTATCTATTTCTTTAGATTCAGTTGCGATCGCATTATCGATGGCAGAAATTTATCGCGGCGTTGTTTTTGAGTAAATAAGCTTTGCTTTTTGCGACAAAGCACCCTACGGGAGGGATGCGATCGCACTATTGATCTTCCAAACCTATAAGATACTCCTGAATCTCCTTGATAAATTTCCAGGGATATTCATTGTCATTAACTTCGAGTCCAGGAAGCATTAACAAGGCTTTTGTAATCCATCCCCGTTTATCATCTGTTGTATAAGGAATACCTCGATGTGTGAGCATTGACTCTAACTCACCACATGGATTGATGAATAGCCCTTTTTCTGAACAAATTTTCCATAAATCGTCAAAGCTAGATTGTAATTCTGGTGGCAAGGCTACTCGCCCTTTCTCCTTGAAATCCTTCCAGTTCTTGGTTGAGGCTGCAATTTCTCTAGCTCGACGTTCAATTTGGCTCAATAATTTTTCTTTTTCAGATTTAGCTTCGCTATCAGAAGCAAAAGCTTTACCTTGTAGCTCATTAAGAGAGGCTAATAGTTTTGTCATTTGCTCTTTGACCTTCTCTAACCTCTCATTACAAGGGAGTTCTTTAGCTGCTTTTGCAATCTCTTCACGAATAGTCAGCATTGGAATGATGCTTTCTTCAGTGAATTTTAAAGCCTCTAGCTGCTTTTTAAATTCTGCCGAGTCATTCAACACATCAAAATCAACAATTCCTACGCAGCGCACTCCCATATCTCGATACAGTGTGGTAATCCGTGGAACAGTTTGCTTGTTATCTGCATTAACGAAATATAAATCAATATTATTTTTCCGCTTGTTAGAGGTGGTTTGGTAAAACCGTCCATCACTATCTGCTTCTACCACAACTACGCCGGAGTAAAAGAGTCCATCCAGAACACGAGATGAACTCAATAGAGGATCGTTGACTAATTCCCGTAAACGATTTGGGTCAAGTATGAATGGCACTAAGAAAAGCCGGAACCCTTGCAGTTTAAGCAGTTTGCAATTGTTTGCGTAACTCATGCCGGGTTTTAGTCATCAAGGGGTAAATTTTTGGGCGACGTTTGCGGACTCGTGGTTCGCT